>NZ_JBEBUX010000010.1:0-53894 GCF_040393045.1 Pollutimonas bauzanensis
ACATTCAAACAGTTCTTCGATTCGGAAAAAGCAGGCGGAATTTTATTGATAGCTTGCACCGCTATCTCGCTGCTCCTGGCAAATTCTCCGCTGGGGGAAAGCTATCTTCAGATATGGCGTGTGTATGTGGGCGGACTGAGCATCGAGCACTGGGTAAATGATGCCTTGATGGCCATCTTTTTCCTGCTGATTGGACTGGAGCTTAAGCGCGAGTTGTATAACGGCGAGCTATCGAACTTTAAGAACGCGCTGCTTCCTATTGTTGCTGCAGTAGGTGGGATCTGCGTACCGGCACTCATCCATTTCAGCCTGAACGGAGGAACGCCGACCCAAGCAGGAGTTGGCATACCAATGGCGACCGATATTGCATTCGCATTGGGCGTTCTTGCACTTCTCGGAAGCCGTGTACCAGCTTCACTTAAAGTGTTTCTTACCGCCCTGGCAGTAATGGACGATCTGGGCGCCATTATTGTCATCGCGGTTTTCTACACCGCAGAGATGTCCTTCATTTACCTGCTGGCCGCTGCGGCCGTGTTTGCGCTTCTGGCCGGCATGAACCGCTACCTGCGCGTCATGTCCCTCTCGCTCTACCTGTTAGGCGGCGCCGTGATGTGGGTATTGATGCTGAAGTCCGGAGTTCACGCAACGATCGCCGGCGTGCTCCTGGCATTCGCAATTCCTTTCTCTGCCAAGCAGGACGATAAAAAATCACCATCGCATCGGCTAGAGCATTTTCTGCACAAGCCTGTAGCCTTCATGATCCTGCCTATATTCGCCCTTGCAAATACCGGGATCATCATTAATACTGGCTGGACGCAGGAGCTTGCCTCGACGAACAGCCTTGGCATTATGGCCGGCCTGATCATAGGAAAACCGGTCGGAATAACGCTATTGTGTCTGCTTGCCGTTGCTGCCGGAATTTGCAAGCTACCGCTGGACTTACGCTGGCGCCACGTATTTGGAGCGGGGTTACTCGGTGGCATCGGCTTCACCATGTCAATCTTTATAACTAACCTTGCCTTCGTAGAAGAGGCGGAAGTCATTAATGCATCAAAAATGGCAATCCTTTTAGCCTCGTTAATCGCGGGAGTTATTGGCTTCGTCTGGCTGAAAATCTTCGGTAAACCGCTGGCGTCAGACACTGACATGGACACTATGGATTTTGAGGAAAGTGAACCCTCGCCAGTTCTGGGACGGTGCAGTCCGAAGTAGAATAGTTGGTGTCTGAGCGGTTTCGTTCTGCCAGACACCGCAACTCATCCAAAATCGTAATTATTAAATTTTATTATTGCCCAAATAAATAACTGGCTAATGCGACTGTTAAATGAATAGACAGAATAAAGACTTGAACGGTCCAGTAAAATTTGCACAGTCACCGAGCGCGGCTATTCTCTTGGGCGCCTTAGGAGTTGTCTACGGCGACATCGGCACTAGTCCGTTGTATGCGATGAAAGTTTCGCTTTCGGGATTTGCTGTTTTGAATCCCGGACATATTCTCGGTGTGCTCTCGCTCTTGTTCTGGTTGCTCATGGTCGTTGTCTCGCTTAAATACGTCATCTGTATTTTGCAGGCTGACAATCGTGGTGAGGGCGGCATTTTAGCTCTGATGGAACTGGCCATCAGCGGACTGTCCGGACGCAAAAAATGGATCTATACCATCGCTGGTCTTATCGGAGCTTCTTTATTCTATGGCGATAGCGTAATCACACCGGCTATTTCCGTGCTATCCGCCATTGAAGGCATTAGCGTCGTGTCCCATCGTTTTGATGAGTGGATTGTGCCCTTATCGCTCGTCGTGCTGGCCGGGTTGTTTGCGATACAGTCCCGAGGTACCGGCGCCATGGGTAAGCTATTTGGTCCCATCATGTTGCTGTGGTTCCTAACCTTAGGCGTCCTGGGCATTTGGCGCATTGCGGAAACCCCTGAAATCCTTCGCGCACTCAACCCAATTTGGGCCATCTCTTTCATAGGTGATGCACCATGGGAAGTGTTTTTACTATTAGGTGCGATTGTTTTAGCGGTTACCGGCGCAGAAGCGCTGTACGTCGATATGGGTCATTTCGGACGCCCGGCAATACGGCGAGCGTGGTTTGGTCTTGTCATGCCTGGGTTAATTCTTTCTTATTTCGGACAAGGTGCATTGCTTTTAGCCGACCCATCCGCAATTAAAAACCCGTTCTTTCTAATGGCCCCATCATGGGGGCTTGTTCCCTTGGTGGTTTTGGCAACACTTGCCACTATCATCGCATCGCAAGCGGTTATTTCCGGCGCATTTTCGATTACGCGACAAGCCGTTCAACTCGGCTATTGGCCTCGCATGGTGATTCAGCACACCTCAGCCAGTGAAGAAGGACAAATTTACTTGCCACGCGTAAATGGCCTGCTGTTCGTGGCTGTACTAGTGCTGGTCGTGGGATTCGGCTCATCGGATCGCTTGGCCCATGCTTATGGCTTTGCTGTCACCGGCACGATGCTGATGACATCGGTGTTGGCTTTTTTGGTACTGCCTAAAAACTCCAAGGGAGCAACGCGAGCGCTATGGCTAGCACTCCTGAGTACCTTCCTGGTAATCGATGTGCTGTTGTTCTCTTCAAATGCCCTAAAACTATTTGAAGGTGGCTGGCTGCCTTTAGGAATTGGGTTAAGCATACTGGCGCTGATGATTGCATGGAAGCAAGGCCGGGAAAAGTTGCATGAAGCTTTGGCAGATGGCCAACAACCCCTTAAAGAATTCATGACTTCCCTTGAGGCTTATCCGCCGACGCGCGTACCGGGTACTGCCATATTCATGAGCATGATCGTCAACACGGTACCACCGGCCTTATTACATAACTTAAAGCACAACAAGGTTTTACACGAGCAAGCTTTATTTTTGACTGTACAAAGCGCCGGCATTCCTTATGTCCCAACCCAGGAGCGATACCAGTTGGAACGTTTGGGCCCGTCTAGCTGGCAAGCCATAGCAACTTGGGGGTTCAAGCAAGACCCGCATGTGCCACAGCTGCTGGAACAAATGGCCAAAGAGCATCCCGAGCTTAACCTTGAACCATTGCAGCTTTCCTATTTTCTATCGAGGCAAACAGTTCTAGTGGTGCGCAAACTGTCGCTGGTGTCGCGCTGGCGCCGAACATTATTTGCTTTTATGGCCCGCAACTCAAGCACCAGTACACGATTCTTTAAAATTCCGCCTAATCGGGTGGTTGAGATGGGAATGCAACAGGAAATATAGCGGCACCGCAATAATGTCGCATATATATGTATAGATTCCCATCTGAAACGCGTAGCGTCACGAACCTCAATCCAAATCGACGCCAATCCTGATAGCGGGGTCGATAATAATTGCGGGTCCGCCCGAGCGATACACCGGCTCGCGATCATAGTGCCTGTACTTCGGTTCCTTGCATTTGCGCTCTTCTTTATACTCGCCGTCTTTCTTGTATTCGCGCTTTATTTTGCAATTCCCTTCCCAGTACTCCTCCTTAAATTCTCGTCTATCTCGATAGCCGTGACCGCTTTCATCCTTCCAGGAATCTGCGCTAGCGGAAAACGGCAACACCATCATTGCGCCAACGATAATCAGCCTTTGAACTTTCATAATCCTGCCTTTCTGAATGCAACGGATGACGTTTACATAAATCGATCCAGCCGCAGACGAGCGAGCTACGAGCCGCCCAACTTATCCACACCAGCCTGAACTAATCGTCATCATCATCGTCGTCATCGTCCCCGTGGCCCCGATGGTGGCGGCGGCCGCGGTCGTCATCATCGTCGTCTTGCGAATACCAACCATCGCCACCACGACGAGGGTAATACCCATCGTCATACACCACACATCCGGCCAGAACGGAGAGCATCACAGCAGTCAACAGCAGTTTCATCACGAACCTTTATTACTTGTAACGGCGACGATTCTATCGAGACTGCGCCTATCCGGGCCTTGCAAACGGTAACTGAGCATGACGACCTACGGTGTGCTGCGAAATGAGCGGCGTTAACAGCGCCCCTTTTTCGCCTGCCCGGGGGGACAGAAGTTTCCACCGCCATGGCCACGACGATCCCTCTCGTAGTAGTCGCCATGGTAGTAATCGTCGCGGTAGTAGCCGTCATCGTAGCCCCAACCGGTTCCGATAGAGACCGACGCGCCAGGTGTACGGACAGAACAACCAGCTAGCAAAGCCACACCCAGAATCATTACGAAGATTTTCATATTTCAATTTAGAAGTAACAAACGCGCTAATTCTAGGCCGTCATGGAATCTTTCGTATGTGTGGGCGTAACAGAATAGGACACAAGGAAACCTTGATCACCACGCAAGCATAAGCTCCTGCCATCATTGTCAAAGCTTGACAGTCAAAAAACCCGGCTCGGCCTACAATTTCCGGGTATTCAAAGTAATAAGCAAGAACTGATGAGCCCGAGCAAAACCGTTGCGGCTGTTGAACAAAATGAAAAACGAACAAATATAATCTGCGCTTCGTGCCTGCGACTGCCGCTAGGCACTGGCGGAGCAAATCCTCACTTCAACATGCAGCTTCAACCGTCTCAACCAAACATAGAACACGATGATATTGTTGAGCGAGAATACCTGTGCACCAAGTGCAGTACGGTTTGGCTAAGACGCAGGGACAAATGGGGCACTGACTGCGGATTCAGATTAAAGCCCTAGTCGTTACATCACGGCGTCTTGACGCTTGTTCATTCAGAAAATATACTGACTTGTCTATCTACAAGCAGCGTGAATAATCATGAACCGCCCTGCCACCTCGACGCCGTCTGCACGCGAACGCATCCTGTCTTGCGCATCCGCGCTCTTTTATCAAAAGGGCATCAACAACGTCGGCATCAACGAAATCATTGCATGCAGCGATATTGCACGCATGACGCTCTATCATCATTTCAAATCGAAAGACGATATCGTGGGCGCTGTACTGGAACAGCGAATGGCGCAACGGCAAGCCGGCCTGCTGACGGCCATGGGCTCGGCGCGTACAGCACGTACGAAAATCCTGGCGGCCTTTGACTACCTGTCCGACATCATTGACGACAACGAATTCCGCGGCTGCGCTTTCATTAACGCCGCAGTCGAACTGGCCAACCCTGAGCACCCGGGCGCAGCATTGGCGGCAGCGCATAAACAGTGGATGACGCTGCAATTCGAACAAATAGCACGCAACGCACAATGGCGTGACCCTGCCCTGTTCGGCCTGCAATGCCAGCTGTTGTGGGATGGTGCTACCGCTGCAGCCCAGGTTGCCTGTGCCAGCAAGCCAGCTCGCGCCGCACGACTCGCGGCTGCGACACTGATCGCGGCAGCGCAATCATGAGGCCCGGCCTCGTCCCCTGGGCTTTGTCTGGCGGTGCTGCCGTTTCGGTAGGCTTCGCACGGTTTGGCTATGCTCTGATCCTGCCCGCGATGCAAACCGATCTGCATTTGAATTATGCAGAGGCAGGTTGGCTGAATACGGCAAACTCGCTGGGTTATTTACTAGGCGCCTTGTTGACCATTTACTTTGTATCAAAGCTAGGTAATCGGACACTTTTCACGGGCGGTGTCATTCTGACCACCCTGTCATTGCTGGCTAACGGCATGACGCATGACTTTCAATTTCTGACGCTGTTTCGTTTCCTGGCAGGCTTTGGGGCCGCAGGCACCTTCATTTGCGGCGGTGTGCTCTCGGGTGTGCTGGGCACACGGGCCATTGTGATTTTCTTTAGCGGCGGCGGTATCGGCATGCTGCTTACCGGCGCGGTGCTTCCCTGGATGTTCAGCCATGCCGGTGCGCCCGCGTGGCCTTTGGCCTGGCTGGCGATCGGCGCCATTTGCATACCTTTGTCCATGGCTGCCGCCATGGCCGCCAGAACGATCACCGAGCCAAGCACTCCTGGCCGGACGGCAAGCTGGCCGTGGCGACATTGCGCACCAGAACTCATCGCCTATTTCTTTTTCGGTCTGGGTTATATCGCCTACATGACTTTCATGATCGCCTGGGTAAAACATCACACTGTCGACCCGACGCGCGTTGCCAGCACGACCTCTGTCATGTGGGTCATCCTTGGCGCCATGACACTTGTTGCGCCCGTATTGTGGCAGCGCCTGTTCAATGGCCGCCGCAACGGCAAACCGATGGGAGCCGCGCTATTGGTGCTGGCCCTGGGCGCCGCATTACCCTTGACCATGCCAAACCAGGGTGGCATCTGGCTTTCAGCTTTGCTCGTCGGAGGCAGCGTATTCATGGTGCCGTCGGCAGTCACCGGCTTTATTAAATCCAACCTGCCTGTTCCCGCCTGGGGCAACGCCATGGCTGTGGCAACCAGTCTGTTTGCTATCGGCCAAACGATTGGCCCAGTCGCTTGTGGCTGGATTAGCGATCAGACCGGTTCGCTATCAATCGGCTTAGCGGCGTCGGCTGCCGTGTTGCTTCTGGCGGCGCTCCTTGCCTTATATCAGAAACCACTGGAACTTATCCCCACATTGGCCAAGGCTGAATGAAGTAAACTGCGCAACATTCATTTTGCCTTTCGAGATTGTGCCCCATGTTGATAAAAGCCCTGCGTATTGGCCTCGGTCAATTAATCGTAATTGGTGACGCCGTCAGCCGTCCCCGCCCACAACGCCGTTCGGCGCAAGGCCAGGCAACTGTTGCTAAAGAAGCCGCCAACTTATCGCTTTATCAGTTCCATGCCTGCCCATTTTGTGTCAAAACTCGACGTGCGATCCATCGACTGAATGTTCCGATAACGCTGCATGATGCCAAGAACGACCCCGCTGAACGCGACCGCCTGCTGGCGGGCGGCGGCAAAGTCAAAGTGCCTTGCCTGCATATTCAGGACGGCGACCAGTCCCGTTGGCTATACGAATCAAACGACATCATTGCTTATCTGGAACAACGCTTCGCGGCAGTCGCCTGATTTGTTTTCCTGCTAAACCCGAAGCAAACGTCGATAGCATAGAAATGGTTGGCTTTACGCCACCATTTTTTCTCTTTTATTGCCCTGAACAAGGGTTTCCCCTAATATAACAACTGATTCTTGGGCGTGGACGACCTCGCTTTACTCTCTCGACCGTGGTGACGACACCACCATTGGAAAGATGCAATGCAAGTGTACGAACGCAGTCTCACAGAAAGAACATTCCACGCCCTCTTGTTTGAAATCCTAGCCATAGGCATTTCCGCTCCATTGGCCGCATGGATCACAGGGCAATCAATACTAAGCATGGGCGTACTCACTGCGGTTATCGCCACGATGGCCGTGCTGTGGAATATGACCTACAACTGGCTTTTCGATAAGCTGCAAGCCCGCTATGGCTTTGATCGCACATTGTGGATACGGGTGGCGCATGCTTGTGGCTTTGAGCTTGGCCTGATCTTTGCCGCCATTCCGTTCGTTGCGTGGTGGCTGGATACAACGCTGTGGCACGCCCTGGTACTGGATATCGGCCTTGTACTGTTTTACTTGCCCTATGCGTTCTTCTTCAATTTAGGCTACGACAAGCTCAGGCAAAGGCTGGTATGAACTTTGCATCAACGATGATTCTTGCGTTGGCCATGTCTACCGACGCGTTCGCCGCTGCCGTAAGCAAAGGCATTGCGCTTCGCAAGCCCCACATATCGGAAGCGCTACGAACCGGGCTGATCTTCGGCGTGATCGAAGCCATTACACCGTTGATAGGCTGGGCGCTCGGCTCTATCGCTGCTGGATTCGTGGCTGACTGGGATCACTGGATTGCGTTCTGTTTGCTCTTGATTCTGGGCATTCTGATGATACGAAACGGGCTGAAAAATGAACAAGCCGAAACAGCTCCTGTAGCTCGCCACTCGTTCTGGTTATTAGCGGCGACCGGCTTTGCCACCAGCATTGATGCGATGGCCGTCGGTGTAAGCCTCGCATTCATCGATAACAACATTTTGATAACCGCAGCAGCTATCGGACTGGCCACACTGGTAATGGTGACGCTCGGCGTTATGGTCGGCAGAGTGATTGGAACCGTGGCCGGAAAGTGGGCCGAAATACTCGGCGGAGTGGCCCTGATAGGTATCGGATCAGCCATTCTTTATGAGCATACCGTCATGTAGCAAGCGCGTGGGACGTGCGGATTCAGTATGATGGGGAGTTCGGTGCAATCTAGGGAAATCCCTTGGTGACTGATTAATAGACTGCTGATTAGATGTTGCACATCCAATGTTACATACCCAACCTATAGTGAGACCCGCCATGACAATTGACGACCCGAAAGTAAAGTTGTCAATGAAAGCAGATCGTGTGTTTCTGCCGATATTATGGCTGCTGTTACTGCTCTCATTTGTACTGTCAACGCAGCACTCCACCGTATCACTCTCACTGATGATTGGCCTGCCACTGGCGATTGTCCCGAGCCTTTTTATTTTCCTGAAGCCTGGTTCTTTTATCACCCGCGTCGCCGTTGCGATAGCTCTCATGCTATTCAGCGCATTACATATACACCAGGCCATGGGAATGGCCGAATTCCACTTCGGGATATTCGTTCTGCTTGCGTTTCTGCTCTGCTATCAAGATTGGCGAGTGATTGTCATCGCTGCTGCCGTAGCAGCGATACACCATCTAAGTTTTAACTATCTACAACAACTGGGCTACAACACAATCTGCTTTACTGAGCCTGGCATCAACATCGTGCTGATCCACGCAGCGTATGTCGTTGCCGAGGCTGGCGTACTCTCGTATCTGGCGCGTGTTTTATATAACGAACATACAAAATCAGAAACCAGCAAAAAGAAGCTGCAAAGCATGCTCGCAACCGCCCAAAAAATCTCAAATCAGGTCCAGATAGACACCGATGCCCTAACCAGCACTTCCCGCGATATCGCCCAGGCAAGCGCCGAACTGGCAACCCAAATAACGGGGCAAGCCCAGGGATTAAGATTGGCGTCCGCGTCGGTGGGTACCTTTAGCTCAACAGCGCACGATACGGCCAACGCGTTAGTTCGGGCTGATCAGCTTATTACCACCGCATCGTCACTGGCGGCTTGCGGCGGCGACTCCGTTAAAAATGTCGTAGCGTCCATGGCTACCATAGACGCCTGCTCCAGTAAAATTGTCGATATAGTGAGTTTGATTGACGGCTTTACTTTCCAGATGAACATTCTGGCCCTTAACGCGTCAGTCGAAGCCGCTAATGCCGGAATGCATGGGAAAGGGTTCGCGGTAGTGGCGACAGAAGTCCGGGCGCTTGCCCAGCGCAGTGCGGCTGCCGCCAACGACATCAGGCAGCTCGTCGAAACAACCGTAAACGAAGTCAAAACGGGCGGGCAATTAGTAGAAAAAGCGGGCAATGACATGGACTCCATCGTACGCGCCGTCAAACAAGTAGCCGACCTTACCCTGAGCATTACCCAGGCTGGGCAGACACAAAGCGAAGAGATTTCTTCGATTAGCGGAGAAATCGCGCAGCTAGACCAGATGACTCATAAAAACATGGCGCTCACTCAACGGATGACGCAGGCTGCAAACGACCTATACAGCAGTGCCCTTCATGTTTCTGGTACGGTCGCGCTCCTTCATCAAAGCGCTGAAAAAACAATCGCGGCGCCAGCTACGCCAGCGCAGGAAGCATCGCACCGGGAGCCGGCAGCGCCCGCCCCTGCTTTGCTATAAGCAAAACCACGATTACTGTCCAACTTTTTTGCTCGCAGCAGGAGCCAGAAAAGATTAAGGCCGCTTGAGGCGGCCTTAATTATGCTGATTTACAGGGTGATTATGGTGGGTTGTGACAGGCTCGAACTGTCGACCGACGGATTAAGAGTCCGCTGCTCTACCAACTGAGCTAACAACCCATATCCTGCAAAGAAAAAGATTCTACCTCGAAAAAACCCGCTGCGCCAAGAAAACCCCGAAATTTTCGGAAAAAATTGCCGGTACGTTACAAAAAACGCAGGGCCAGTGGCGCCCATGCGTCAATTGGGGCTTATTTTTTCTTACGATAAGAATCATGACAGGATTTGCAGCTTTTGCCGACTTCGCCAAATGCAACCCTGAAGGCGTCGAAGTCGCCGGCGTCGGCCGCAACGGTAAGCTTTCCAAGGCCCGTCTTGAACTTGTCTTGCGCTTGCTTGAAGCCTTCAGGATCACGCCAGATATCGGCCTTGGCCTCGCCGCCTTCAGTGCCTGCACCGTAAGCAACCCAAGGCAATGCAGCCAATGTATTCAACACGGCAACATTAGCTTTGATTTGCTCTTTATCATAGGGCGCTTCTTTCTTCGCTACAGGCCCCATACGGCCGAAGTGCGAACCCATCAGCGTCATGGCTGCTTCCCGATATTTGATGGCGTCTTCAGCCTTAGCAAATTGGGCCATGGAAGGCGTTGACGCCAGGGCAATCAAACCAGCAACAGCAAACAAACCAAGTTTCTTTTTCATTAAAACAGCTCCTGATTCAAGACGATATAAGCAAAAACGCAGAAGGAGAACCTAAATTTTTCTGGCCAAATCCGCTGCCAGCCCGATGTAGCTACGCGGCGTCATGGCAAGCAGACGGGCCTTGGCTTCGGCGGGCAAATCCAACCCGGTAATGAATTCAGTAAGGCCAACCTGATTAATGCCTTTGCCGCGGGTCAGCGCTTTTAGCTGTTCGTAGGGTTGCGGCAAGCCGTAGCGGCGCATGACAGTTTGGACGGGCTCGGCCAAGACTTCCCAGCAATTATCGATATCGTGGTCGATGGCGGCTGCGTTGAGCTCCAGCTTGTGCAGGCCGCGCAGACAAGCATCGTAAGCCACGGCGCAATAGCCGAAGGCCACGCCAAGATTGCGCAGCACCGTGGAATCGGTCAGGTCGCGCTGCCAGCGCGATACAGGCAGTTTTTCGGACAAGTGGCGCAACACAGCGTTGGCCAGCCCGATGTTGCCTTCGGAATTTTCAAAGTCGATGGGGTTGACTTTATGTGGCATCGTAGACGAACCGACCTCGCCTTCTTTCAGCCGCTGCTTAAAATAGCCCAGGGCGACATAACCCCAGATATCGCGGTCAAGATCCAGAATAATGGTATTTGCACGGCCGACGGCATCGAACAGGGCCGCCATCCAGTCGTGCGGCTCTATCTGTATGGAGTATGGATTTTGCGTCAGGCCCAGGCTTGCCAACACCCGTTCGCTGAATGCGGGCCAGTCGATCTCGGGATAGGCGGACATGTGGGCGTTGTAGTTGCCAGTAGCGCCATTCAACTTGGCCAGAGGCTCGACGGCTTCGATAGCAGCGATAGCGCGATCCAGACGGGCGGCAACGTTGGCAAATTCCTTGCCTAGCGTGGTGGGGCTGGCAGGCTGACCATGGGTGCGCGACAGCATGGGCTGATCGGCAAACTGGCGAGCCATGGTTTTCAGGTGCTGGCACAGTTCGTTCAATTTAGGCAAAATGAACTGCGACCGGGCTCGCGTCAACATCAAGGCGTGCGACGTGTTGTTAATATCTTCCGACGTGCAGGCAAAGTGAATGAACTCGGCCGCGGCAGAGAGTTCGGCATTATCGGCCACACGCTCTTTCAGCCAGTATTCGACGGCTTTGACATCGTGATTGGTGACTTTCTCGATTTCCTTGATGCGTGCAGCATCGGATTCCGAAAATTCATCCACCAACTGTTTCAAGGCAGCTTTGGCATCGGCGGAAAATGCCTGCAGTTCCGGTAGGCCGGCTTCGGATAGACCCAGTAGCCAAGCCACTTCCACTTCGACCCGATGCGCCATGAATGCGGCTTCAGACAAAGTTTCTCGCAGGACTTGCCCTTTCGCGGCGTAGCGGCCGTCCAGGGGGGACAAGGCGTTCAAATGGCTAAGTTGTGGAGCAATTAACATGGCAGTTCACGTAAAGGAAAATTAGCCTGGATTCTAACATCCGCGCCGCCGCAACAAGAAACGCCCCGCCGATCTTCCCCACCGCGGCGGAGCCGCTGATATCGAATTCGTCAAGCCCACTCAAGCCCGATTCCACATATAAACGACACATTCCTGGTTGCCAGGCCAAGAGCTGCCATTTGTCCAGGGTTACTGGGTAATAAGCGACGGTATCCTGCTATACTTTTTTTGCCTGTAACTCATAACCTTTGCCATGAAACTAATTGGTTCGCTAACTAGCCCTTACGTGCGCAAAGTGCGCGTCGTTATGGCTGAGAAAAAACTCGATTACGAATTCGTTCTCGAAAATGTGTGGGCCGAAGACACCCAAATACAAGCCCATAACCCCTTGGGTAAAGTGCCCTGTCTCATTATGGATGACAGCGGCAGCCTGTTCGACTCCCGCGTCATTGTCGAATACCTGGATACCCTGTCCCCTGTAGGCAGACTAATTCCGCAGCAAAGCCGCGACCGTGCAGCTACCAAATGCTGGGAAGCCATTGCCGATGGCGTACTCGATGCTGCTGTTGCCATCAATATCGAAATCAATCGCCGGCCCGCCGAACTGCGTAGTGAACCCTGGATAGAACGCCAATACGCCAAGATCTCGGCCGCGCTCGACTCCATGAACAAAAGCCTGGACGAGCAGCCGTTTTGCATGGGCGTGAATTTCAGCCTGGCCGATGTCGCAGTAGGCTGTGCACTGGGTTATCTTGACTTGCGCTGCGACCACTTGAACTGGCGCTCGCACTATGCCAACCTTCAACGCCTGGACGAAAAGCTGCAAAGCCGTCCATCGTTCAGCGCCACGCTGCCTCCCAAAGGGTAAGACCTCGGGCCCATTGGCGCCACGCAAAGAAAAGCACCATCAACAGACGGTGCTTTTTTTATGCCCGCCGGGGACTGGCCCCCAGCAATACTGCCACAATCAAAACGCTTTATAAGCCTCAAACAACATATATCCGGCCAGCGCGAAAAGCAGGCAGGCAAACACACGCTTCAAGGTACGCACCGGCAAACGATGGGCGCAACGTGCACCATAAGGGGCTGTAAGCACACTCATGGCCGAAAGCACCACCAGTGCGGGCCAATAGACATAGCCCAACATGCCTTCCTGGCCAGCGACTTCGTGAAAGCCTGAATAGATATAGCCTGCACTATTGGCTATGGCAATAAAAAAGCCCAAGGCCGCGGAAGTTGCCACGGCGTTATGCACGGCGACATTACTGCGTGTCATAAAAGGAACTGATAAGAAACCTCCCCCGGCGCCTACCAAGCCGGAGGCGAAGCCGATACCCACCCCAACGCCACCGGTCACCACTTTTCCGGGCATGCTGCGATTGGCGACAGGCGGCTTGCCACTAAGCATCTTCATGCCGGAGTAAGCCACAAATATTCCGAATATTAACGATAGCCAGGCGCCGCTCAGATAAGAGAAAACCGCGCCTCCAGAAACCAGGCCGCCGATTATCATTCCAGGGGCCATAACAGAAACAATGTCCCATCGGATAGCGCCTTTGGCGTGATGGGCCCGCATGCTGGAAATAGAAGTGAAAATAATAGTCGTCATGGACGTGGCAATAGCCGCGTGCACCACAAGTTGCTCGGGTACGCCATATAAGGCAAGCAGTATGGTCAGGAATGGCACCAGTATCATTCCGCCCCCTATGCCCAACAAACCAGCCGCAAAGCCTACTGCAACGCCCAGGCATGCCAGGCTGACAATAAAAACCGGATCCATAACAACCTTGAAAAATAAGAGGTGAAAGACAACAACACGCAGAGGCTGGCGAGTAACGCCGACCTTTATAAAATAATGCCGCCGCCCAGGCAGACGTCACCTGAATACAACACGGCCGACTGCCCGGGCGTCACCGCCCATTGTTCCTGCTCGAATGATAAGGTAAAGCTTTGCGCGCCAGCATCCTTCAGGGAGCATGCCGCGTCAGTCTGCCGATAACGGGTTTTAGCCGCGTAGCTGCCTGGCTCGGGCGCGGATCCCGAAACCCAGCTGGCATCCTGCGTTTGCAGCTCCCTCGCCAATAGCCAAGGGTGATCATGGCCTTGGACGACATACAGGGTGTTGTGCTCAAGGTCTTTGCGGGCGGTGTACCAGGCGTCGGCAGTGCCGTCGTCACGCTGCTTGCCTTTGATGCCGCCTATGCCCAGCCCTTTACGCTGACCCAGTGTATAAAACGACAATCCTTCGTGCTTGCCTACCACGACACCTTCCGGCGTCTTGATCGGCCCCGGTTTGGTAGGTAAGTAACGATTCAGGAATTCACGAAAGGGGCGTTCGCCAATAAAGCAAATACCAGTGGAGTCTTTTTTGGCGGCATTGGGTAGTTGCAACGCCTGCGCCATGCGCCGCACCTCGGTCTTGGGTATTTCACCCAATGGGAAAAGCGTCTTTGCCAGTTGCTGTTGATTCAGGCGATGCAAAAAATAGCTTTGATCCTTCGTGTGATCCACGGCCTTGAGCAATTGATGCTGTTCGCCACTCTCGGTTTGCACCGTGCGCACGCGTGCATAATGGCCCGTCGCAATATGATCGGCGCCCAAGGACATGGCGTGATCAAGAAACGCCTTGAATTTGATCTCGGCATTGCACAGGACGTCGGGGTTCGGCGTGCGGCCGGCGGAATACTCACGCAAAAAATCGGCGAACACGCGGTCTTTATATTCGGCGGCGAAGTTGACGGCCTCGATGTCGATTCCGATAAGGTCGGCCACACTTGCCGCGTCTAGCCAGTCTTGACGAGTCGAGCAATATTCGGAATCGTCATCGTCTTCCCAGTTTTTCATGAACAGGCCCACGACCTCGTAGCCTTGTTCCTTCAGCAGCCAGGCAGTCACCGACGAATCGACGCCTCCCGACATGCCCACCACGACGCGCCCTTTTGATGCAGATATTTTAACCATGCAGGTATTTTAGACGGTTCTGCCTTTTACGAAAGCGAATCGCCCTCGCCCGCCCCTAACGCCTGATCTACGACTTCGATCCAGTGCCGCACCGGTGTTGCCGTACCACTTTGCAGATGAGTAATGCAGCCTATATTGGAGGAGACAATGCAGTCCGGCTTGGCAGCCTGGATCGCATCCAGCTTGCGGTCACGCAACGACTTGGAGAGTTCGGGCTGCGTCACGGAATACGTTCCTGCCGAACCGCAGCACAAGTGCGACTCGACGAATGGGTTCAGTGTAAACCCCAGATCAACCAGCATGCGTTCGCTGACCCCACGCAGGCCTTGCCAGTGCTGCAAGGTGCAAGGCGGATGGAAAGCCACCGGCGCGGGCGCTGTTTTCATCATGGCCTTAAGTTCAAGCGCGTGTGGCGCCACGATTTCAGCCACGTCGCGCACTTTGTCTACCAAACGCAAGGCCTTGGCCACGTAATCGGAGTCGTAGCGCAAATGATGGGCGTACTCTTTAACCATGGCGCCACAACCCGAGGCATTCATGATAATCGCCTCGACCTGGCCGCTATCGATAAGCGGCAACCAGGCATCGATATTGACACGCATTTGTTCAAGTGCGGCTTCCTGGGCATCCAGGTGAAAGTTGATAGCCCCGCAACAACCGGCCCCCGGAACGACTTGCGTACCGATACCCAAGGCATCCAGCACGCGTATGGTTGCCGCATCGATGGTCGGCATCATGGCCGGCTGTACGCAACCCGCCAGCATCAATACTTGTCGCGGATGCCTGCCGCCATTGGTGGGCAATGCGCCGACGGCGCGCGCTTGGGGGATCTTGTTCTTCAAGGCCTGCGGCAAAACCGGGCGCATCAGCCGGCCCAGTTTCATTGCGGGACCGAACAAAGACGAATTCAATGTGTGACGCAATAGCGTCCGCGTAAGCCGCTGCGACAATGGGCGCTGAACTTTCTGATCGACCAGATTGCGGCCAATATCAACCAGGGCGCCATATTCCACCCCCGACGGACACGTGGTCTCGCAGTTACGGCAGGTAAGGCAGCGATCCAGATGCTTCTGCGTGGCCTGGGTAGGCTCGACGCCTTCGAGCACCTGCTTCATCAGGTAGATACGCCCACGCGGGCTATCGCGCTCATCGCCCAGGATTTGATAGGTGGGACAAGTGGCCAGACAAAAGCCGCAATGCACGCAGCGACGCAAGATTTCGTCAGCGTCCTGACCCTGGTCAGTATCACGCACCCACGATGCCAGATTTGTTTGCATGATGAAGATCTCAGAAGTCAGGAAACAGACGTTTAGGATTGAAAATACCGGCAGGATCGATTTCCTGCTTCAGACGCAGGCTGATGTTCTTGATGGCGGGCGGCAAAGGCTGGAACACCGGCAAGCCAGCCAGCTTGGAGTCATGACGATAGAGCGTGGCATGGCCACCGCGCTGGATCACGCTTGCCCGCAGTTCGGGCCCTGACTCTACCGCCGAAAGCCACCGCAAGCCGCCATTCCATTCGATCAAGGTCGGCCCGGCACCCAGCACCGGGGTTTGCGGCGGCACTGCCACGCGCCACAAAGGCCGCGCCTCGAAAAAGGGGTGTGTCTGGTCACGCAGACTATCCCAAAATGCCTGCGCCTGGGCTGAACCCAGTTCCTGGCCTCCGAGTTTTCTTATGGCATTCAGCACAGCGGGTTCGCTACCTGACAAGCGCAGATGCAATAAGCCGTGCGCCTCGCCCTCCCCTGCACTCCATGCCGTCGCCGAAATCGGCAAAGGCTGGCCCCGCCATTTCGTAAAAAGGCTCAAGGCCGTCGCTTCGTCGACCTCGATGACCAAGGTTTTTTCCTGGAAAGGTTTAGGCGCGACCTTGATCGATACTTCAATCAACGCACCAAAAATTCCCAACGAACCTGCCAGCAAACGCGACACGTCATAGCCCGCCACATTCTTCATGACCTCGCCGCCAAACGACAGCACACTGCCGGAAGAGTCCAGCAACTTGGTACCCAGAACGAAATCGCGGACGCTGCCTGCCGCCATGCGGCGCGGCCCCGAAAGCCCGCTTGCAATGCAACCGCCTACGGTCGATGCAGGACCAAACCGCGGCGGCTCGAAAGCCAGCATCTGGTTTTGTTCATCAAGCGCTTTTTCAATATCGCTAAGCAAAGTGCCTGCACGGGCTGTAATGACCAATTCAGAAGGCTGGTAATTAATGATGCCCTGATAACCCGCCAGATTCAGCATGGCCATGTCGGAAATATGGTCGCGATTGCCAGGTTCGCCATAAAAGCTTTTGGTGCCGCCACCCTGTATACAAACAGGGCGCTCTGCGGCACGGGCTGTCATCACTTGCTGACAAAGTTCAGATAATTCGAAGTCCATTGCCGGCTCTTAAAAACGAGGTAAATCGGGAAAGCGGATTTCACCGTTATGCACATGCATTTTGCCGTATTCGGCACAACGCGCCAGAGTAGGTATGACCTTTTCCGGGTTTAGCAGCCCGTAAGGGTCGAATCCCCTTTTCAATGCCCCGAAAAACTCCAGTTCTTCACGCGTAAACTGGATGCACATTTGGTTGATTTTCTCGACGCCAATGCCATGTTCGCCGGTGACCGTTCCGCCGACCTGAACGCACAGCTCAAGTATGGCTGCGCCAAATTTCTCGGCACGCTCCACCTCGTTGGGCTGATTGGAGTCAAACATGATCAACGGGTGCAAGTTGCCGTCGCCAGCGTGAAACACGTTAGCGCAACGCAAGCCGTACTCGTCTTCCATTTGCTCGATAGCGCCAAGAACCCGCCCCAGGTGGCGACGCGGAATCGTACCGTCCATGCAGTAATAATCCGGCGAAATGCGGCCCGCTGCGGGAAAGGCGTTTTTACGGCCAGCCCAGAATAGCAAGCGTTCGGCTTCCGAATGAGACACTTGCAGGCGCGTCGCGCCGGCAAGCCTGAATACCTCTTCCATGCGGGCGATTTCGTCGGCCACCTCTTCGAGCGTGCCGTCGGATTCACATAGCAGGATAGCATCGGCGTCCAGGTCGTAGCCGGCCTTGACGAACGGTTCGACCATGTGAACGGCCCGTTTGTCCATCATCTCGAGTCCTGCGGGAATAATGCCGCCGGCAATGATGTTGGTCACCGCCAGGCTGGCTGCCTCGACGCTGGCAAAGCTTGCCATCACGACTTGGGCGCATGCCGGCTTGGGAATCAGTCTGACGGTGACCTCGGTCACCACACCCAACATGCCTTCCGAACCGATGAAGGCGGCCAGCAAGTCCAGCCCAGGGCTATCAGGGGCCTCGGAACCGAGCTCTACAATTTCCCCGTCTATTGTTACGACACGCACGCGCAATACGTTGTGGATGGTCAAGCCATACTTGAGACAATGCACGCCGCCGGAGTTCTCGGCAATATTGCCACCAATAGAACAGGCAATTTGACTGGACGGGTCGGGCGCGTAATACAAGCCGTAAGGCGCTGCAGCTTCGGAAATCGCCAGGTTTCGCACGCCGGGCTCAACAATGGCTGTCGCCGATTCCAGGTCGATTTTCCGTATGCGATTCAGTTTGGCAAGCCCCAGCAGAATACCCTGCGCATGCGGCATGGCCCCGCCCGACAACCCCGTACCGGCACCACGAGCCACGATAGGAACGTTGAAGGCTTTACAGGCCTGCAGCACAGCAACGACCTGGGCTTCGTTTTCGGGCAGTATCACGACCGGAGGCAAGCAGCGATACAACGACAGGCCATCACATTCGTAAGGCCGAGTATCTTCAATACTGGACAAAATACAGTGCTCCGGCAGACTAGGCTTGAGCCTGGCCAGCAACCCTGCAAAATCCGGCGCCGGCGCCGGACTTGTTGTGGAATCGTTCATTGTCTCTCTTATATTAATTATTATGCCGCTGGGCGGCATCCGGCTTTTACGATGCGGGAAGAATCTTGCCTGGGTTCAAAATATTATGCGGGTCAAAAGCTTTTTTCAAGCTGGCCATTAAATCCAGCGCATCGCGGCCATGCTCGGCAAGCATGAATTCCATCTTGTGCAAGCCCACGCCATGTTCCCCAGTGCACGTGCCTTCCATTTGAATAGCCCGTTCAACCAGCCTCTGGTTCAAGCGCTCGGACTCTTCCCACTCCTGTGGATTATCGGCGTCCAGCAACATCAGGACATGGAAATTTCCGTCGCCGACGTGACCAACAATCGTATAGGGGAAACTGGCCTGATCAAGCTCGGCCGCAGTGTCTGAGACGCATTCGGCCAACCGGGAAATCGGCACGCAGACGTCAGTGGTGCTGGCGCGGCAGCCGGGCCGCAACTGCAAACCGGCAAAATAGGCGTTATGGCGCGCCGTCCATAGCCGGCTGCGGTCTTCGGGCTGTTCCGCCCATTCGAAGTCCATGCCGCCGTTATCGCGTGTAATGCCTTGTACGATTTCCGCCTGCTCCTTGACACCGGCTGGGCTGCCATGGAATTCAAACAGCAATAAGGGCGATTCTTTCAAGCTAAGTTTGCTATAGGCATTTGTTGCCTTTACAGCCCAGGCATCCATGAACTCCACACGGGCCACTGGAACACCCATCTGGATGATTTCGATCACGCTTTGCACAGCGGCTTGCAAGGTATCGAAATTGCAAATCGCCGCCGAGATGGCTTCCGGCTGAGGATACAAGCGAATGGTGACCTCGGTAATGATACCCAAGGTGCCTTCGCTGCCAACGAAAATCCGGGTCAGGTCGTAACCTGCCGATGATTTCCGCGCGCGATTCGCCGTTTCAATAATGCGGCCATCGGCAGTGACCACTTTCAGGGACATCACGTTTTCACGCATGGTTCCATAGCGCACGGCATTGGTGCCCGACGCGCGGGTAGCCGCCATGCCGCCCAGACTGGCGTCGGCACCCGGATCAATTGGGAAAAACAAGCCGGTATTGCGGATTTCGTCGTTAAGCTGTTTTCGTGTCACCCCGGCCTGCACCGTAGCGGTGAAGTCTTCCGCATGAACGGACACCATTTTATTCATGCCCGACAGATCAAGACTTATGCCGCCATGGATTGCCAGCAAATGGCCTTCCAGTGAAGACCCGACACCATACGGTATCAGGGGAACGCTATGCTCGTGGCAATGCCGCGCCACCCAGGACACCTCTTCTGTGCTCAAGGCGAATACGACGCCATCGGGCAACATCGGCGGATAGGGAGACTCGTCGCGGCCGTGATGTTCACAGACCGCGTGGGCGGTCGAGAAGCGATCGCCAAAGCGGGCGCTGAGCGCATCGAGAAAACCAGCCGGAATAGCACGGCGCAGACTCTGCGCATGAGCTGGGGCATTCATACAGTAACTCCTTAACCTTGTCGGCATATCGACCGACCTAATACTACGACTTTTAGGCCTGGCTGCCGATCAGGGCATTTGCTGATTGCGCACGAACCTGGCGACGGGTCTTGACTGCCTGCGCGAGGCGCTCAAGCACCTTGACCGAAGCATCCCAATCAATACAACCATCGGTAATACTTTGCCCGTAGACCAGGGGCTTCCCGGCGACCAAATCCTGACGGCCACCCACCAGGTGGCTTTCGATCATGACACCGAAAATACAGTCGCTGCCGGCTTCCATCTGGCCGGCGATGTCGTCGATGACCAGCGGCTGGTTCAAGTAATCTTTGTTGCTGTTGGCGTGGCTGGCGTCTACCATCAACCGGGCCTTCAACCCGGACTTCACCAGCGCCTGACAAGCTCCGGCAACATTTTCGGCATCATAGTTAGGCGTTTTTCCGCCGCGCAGAATGGCGTGGCAGTCGTTATTACCCGCGGTAGAGACAATGGCTGAATGGCCGCCCTTGGTAACGGAAAGGAAATGATGAGGCTGCGATGCGGCCTTGATGGCATCGATCGCGATCTTGACATTGCCATCGGTGCCGTTCTTGAAACCTACCGGGCACGACAATCCCGATGCCAATTCGCGGTGGACCTGGCTTTCCGTTGTACGCGCGCCAATAGCCCCCCACGAAACCAGATCGGCAATGTACTGGGGCGTAATCATGTCGAGGAACTCGCAACCAGCAGGCATACCCATCTGATTCACGTCGATCAGCAATTCACGCGCAGTGCGTAAGCCCTGATTGATATTGAAGCTGCCGTCGAGCCCCGGATCGTTGATCAAGCCTTTCCAGCCAACCGTGGTGCGGGGCTTTTCAAAGTAAACCCGCATGATGATTTCAAGTTCGTCCTTGAAATGTTCACGCTGGGCCAACAACCGCTTGGCATAGTCCAGTGCAGCCGCAGTGTTATGAATGGAGCAAGGTCCAATTACGACGGCCAGGCGATCATCGGTGCCCTGCAAAATGCCATGTAGGGCCTGGCGCGCGCTGTAAACCGTTGCGGAAATTTCGGTAGTGCAGGGAAACTCGCGCATGACATGGGCGGGCGGGCTAAGTTCTTTGATTTCCCGGATTCGTAAATCATCAGTATTGTGCGACACAGCTTAACTCCAGAGTAAATGTCAACTTAGCAAGCGGTACAAAAAAAGCCGCCTAGCGTAGCTGGCGGCTTTTTGGGAATTTGGTTCTTCTTACTGCGTACAACGCTTCCCGTTCTCCACCAGCGGCTGGGGAAAAATAAAATAAAAGAAAGCAAAGGACGAAGCGCGATACATGCATAGATCCTAGCACAGAGTTACCCCCACTGCCAAGAAAAAATTAAATATATGCTGCGACGCCGCAAGTAAAAGCAAGCCCAATTGATTTGAGTTGAAATGATTTTGTAGTGTATGATTTTTATAGCTATCATCGTTAAGCGAACAATAAAGATACCGTGGCGAGCCTCGTCATGCCTCTTCTTAACAAAAGGACATGCACATGAAAAAAACTCATATCGCAACGTTATGCACACTGGCGGCGACCGTGGCTGTTGGTCTGCCGGGCTTGGCTTCGGCCGCAACGCTACAAGAAGTCAAAGACCGCGGCTATATCCGCGTAGCGGTGGCAAACGAAATTCCTTATGGCTATATGGACCTTGACGGAAAAGCAAAAGGCATGGGTCCCGATGTAGCCAAACAAGTCATGAAGCAGTTGGGAATCCCTGAGATCAAATGGGTGACAACCAATTTTGGCTCGTTGATTCCTGGTTTGCGCGCTGATCGCTACGATATGGTTGCCGCTGAAATGGCTGTCTTGCCACAGCGCTGCAAAGAGGTCTTGTTCTCGGAGCCCAATAGTTCATATGGAGAAGGCCTGCTTGTCGCTAAAGGTAACCCCGATGACGTCCATAGCTTCGAAGCCTTCGTCAAGTCTGACAAGAAAATAGCGATTATGGCTGGCGCCGACCAGTTGGAAATCCTTCAAGCACTGGGCGTACCCGGGGACCGCATGGTTACCATCTCGAATAACGCGGACGCCATTTCTACCGTATCCACCGGGCGTGCAAGCGCCTACGCTGCAACCAGCCTTACCGTAAGCGAACTGGCAGGGAAAAGCGACAAAGTGGAAGCGGCTCAAAACTTTACCGACCCGGTCGTGAAAGGCGAGCCTGTACGCAGTTGGGGGGCCTTTGCATTCTCGCAAGAGTCCGAAACATTGCGCGATGCCGTCAATGCCGAAATGGCAAAATTCAAAAAAAACCCAGACTGGGAAAAAACCATGGCGCACTATGGGTTTAGTCCCGACGATGCGAAGAGTTCATTTAGCAAAACCACCGAGCAGCTTTGCACTGAATAAGCGATACCGCTAATGGATTGGATCAGTTACAGCACGCCGCTGTTGCAAGGCGCTTGGGTGACAATACAGCTGACCCTGTACTCCACCGTGTTAGGTGCATTTTTCGCCTTCGCCTTTGGCCTGGGGAAATTGTCGCAAAACTGGCTGCTAAAAAGCGTAGCTATTCTTTTCATCGAGGTTTTTCGGGGCACGTCCTTACTAGTCCAGTTGTTCTGGCTGTATTTCGCCCTGCCTATCCTGGGTCAGGCTATCGGCCTGGACCTGAGGCTGCCCCCGGTGGTGGCGGGCACGCTTGCCCTTGCGCTGAATATCGGCGCATACGGGGCCGAAGTCGTACGCGGCGCCATCCAGGCAGTGCCTGCATCCCAGCATGAAGCGGCCAAGGCGCTGGACTTCACGCCCAAACAAGTGCTCTGGCGTATTTCCCTGCCGCAGGCTATTCCCGAAATGATGCCCAGCTTTGGCAACCTTGCGGTACAAAACCTGAAAGATACGGCCCTGGTTTCCTTGATCAGCCTGGGAGACCTTGCCTTTCGCGCGGAGCAAATCCGCAACTTCACCCAAGACAGCACTACTGTTTATACCTTGCTGCTCTTTATGTACTTTGGTATGGCCCTGGTCTTGACTGCCATTATGAAACTGCTGGAACGCCTGGTTGGGCGCTGGCGCGCAGGGGGGACCTGACCATGTTTTTCGGTATTGAATGGGACACCACGACTAATTGGACATTTGCCGTTTCCATACTGCCCATTTTGCTTAAAGGCCTGGTCATCACGATTCAGGCCACCGTAGTGGGTTTTGCCATTGCGGCGGTGCTTGGCCTGATTCTGGCGGCACTCAAGTCGGCGCGCTTGAAGATCATTTCCTGGCCTGCCCGGCTGATTACTGAATTTATCCGCGATACGCCTTTGCTGGTCCAGCTTTTTTTCCTGTATTACGTGCTACCCGACTACGGGATAGTGCTGCCCGCGTTCCTGACTGGCGCGCTTGCCCTGGGCGTACAGTACAGCGCGTATACGTCCGAAGTGTACCGAGGCGGTATAGAGTCGATTGCCCGGGGGCAGTCCGAAGCGGCGCGCGCTCTCGATCTATCCGCGCTGCGCACGTTCTTTGTGATTATTGTTCCGCAGGCAATCCCGCGCATCATCCCGGCCCTTGGCAACTACCTGGTGTCCATCATGAAAGACGTGCCGGTGCTGTCAGTGGTTTCAGTGTTGGAAATGCTTAATGTCGCCAAGATTATCGGCGACCGTACTTTCAACTACCTTATCCCCCTCTCCATGGTGGGCGGGCTGTATCTTGTGCTTACCCTATTCGCCTCAGCGGCCATACGATACCTTGACACCCGGCTGCCCAAGCAAGGAATACCCCTGCGATGAATGAACCCATCATCAAATTCGACAAAGTCGTCAAGCGCTTTGGCGATGTTACCGTTCTGGACTCCCTCGATTTCGAGGTAAAAAAAGGCGAAAAAGTCACTATCATCGGTCCTTCCGGTTCTGGTAAGTCGACAGTGCTGCGCATTCTGATGACACTGGAAACGATCAATGAGGGCATGATACATGTGGCCGGCAAACCGCTCTGGCATCAATACAAAGATGACCAGCTCGTGCCTGCCAGCGAAGATCATCTACGTGAAATGCGCAAGGAAATGGGGATGGTTTTCCAGCAGTTCAACCTGTTCCCGCATATGACCGTGCGCCGTAATGTCACCGAAGCGCCTGTCCATGTACTTGGCCTGTCTAAAGAAAAGGCCGGCGAACGCGCCGACAAATATCTTGATCTGGTGGGTCTTTCTGATCAGGCGGATAAATTTCCCAGCCAGCTATCGGGCGGACAACAACAGCGGGTTGCCATTGCCCGCGCTCTGGCCATGCGCCCTAATATCATGCTGTTCGACGAGCCCACCTCTTCGCTGGATCCCGAGCTGGTTGCTGAAGTGCTTGGCGTCATCCAGCGACTGACCGAAGAACACGACCTGACGATGCTGCTGGTTACGCACGAAATGCAATTTGCCAAACAAGTCTCCGACCGCATCTGCTTCTTTGACAAAGGAAAAATTGTGGAAGAAGGCCCGCCCGAAACGCTCTGCACCAATCCCAAAGAAGAGCGCACCCGTGAATTCCTGAAAAACTTCATCCACCCGGAATAAACACGCTACAGCCCCAACACCTCGGAAACGCTGCGGTCTATGATCTCGAGACCGCGAACCAGCAAATCGTCTTCGATGGTCAACGCCGGCAACAACTTGAGAATTTCGTCTTGAGCCCCAGACGTCTCTACAATTAGGCCGTAGGAGAACGCTTTCCTGGATATCTTCTCGGCCAAATCACTATTGGCGGGCGTCACCAGGCCTTGTATCAATCCACGCCCGCGCACGCCTAGCTGAGCCCAAGGGTAACTATGCACGATATTTTCCAGGCAATCGCGCATCAGACGCTCTTTGCGCTCGACGGCGACAGCGAACGCATCGTCGAACCAGTAGGCTTCCAGCGCCTGCGCCGCCGTTAACAACCCCAGTTCATGGCATGTACCACTATCGCGGTAGACAGGCCGCCGCGCGTAACCCAAATCAGGCTTGGTCAACAGTATGGACATCGGAAGGCCAAACCCTGACAAGGACTTGGATAACGCAATCATATCGGGCTGAATGCCTGCCATTTCAAAACTGAAAAACTTGCCCGTACGGCCACAACCGACGAGCGTGTCGTCCAAAATCAGCAACATGTCATGGCGTCGGCACAGCGCCTCAAGCTCTCTTAGCCACCGCCACGTCAAGACGTTGACGCCGCTCTCGCCCATGATCGTTTCAACCACCACAGCGGCGGGCGTGGCCTGCCCCGTCAGCCGGTTACCAAGCAAACCTTCCAGGTAACCGACCGTGTCGACATCCGGGCCGAAACAGCCGTCGTAGGGCATGAACAAAGTATTGCCCAACGCCCGTGAAGATATCGGTCCTAGTGTCGCGCTGGCCATAGACTGCGCCGAACTGCCGTAGGCTGCCGAAAACGAATGGGTAAACGACACGACATTCTGTCGACCCTTGATGTGTCGCGCCAGCTTGAGCGCTGCCTCTACGGCGCATGCACCGGTGCGTCCGGTAAGCTGGGCGACATAATTCACATTCCTGGCACTCGGCACCAAGGCATTGACGGTTTCGGCAAAACGCTGAACAGAGCAGGCCCCGTTCAGCGTTTCTCCAACACCCGGTCTGGCATGCCGCCCGAGATAATGAGCCAGCTTACGCTCCAGAATGGGATTGTTGTAGCCGTAATTGAGCGCGCCCGAAGCGCTGTAGAAATCAAGATATTCCCGGCCTGCGTCGTCGACCAGAATCGAGCCGGCAGCCTTGTTGAATGCTGTTGATATCGATCGCACGTAACCTCGTGCATGGGACTGCATCCTGGCAAATATCGTGGACGCTATCAAGTGCTTTCTCCCCTGAATAAAAGAACGCAAGGGTAAAACAGAAAACGCATCAAACCACTATTCCGGACTCGGGCTGAGCGCCATCGGCAACTGGAACATCAAGGATAGGAGACGATGGATCGCTAGGGGCTTCGGGTGCTGCCGCGCTGGTCGATTCCATCAAGTAAACGATGCGCTCCAGGGACATCGTAATGGTTGCCTGTTCAAGTGCTGGCAGCGCATTGAGCGCATCGGCCAATTTCTTTTGCAACGGCGAAGGAGTGTCTTGCACCAACTGCACACCTGCATCCGTTGCCGTTACGAAAACAATACGGCGGTCTTCGCGCCCGCGCTCTCGCTTGATCCATCCTTTGTCTTCCAGTCGGTCGAGAATGCCGACCACCGTGCTAGGACTGACATGGATTTCCCGGCTGATGGCAGTAGCGGTAAGAGGACCGTTTTCGACCACTGCGCGAAGGCAAACCAACTGCGGCGCGGTGATATTGCTGTAAGCCGCCAACTGCCGTGAATGCAACGCAATAGAACGGGTAATACGTCTTAGTGCGCGCAAGATACGCAAATCGTAGTGCGGATCTGTTGCTGTCGAATTAATCATGGATATAAACAATTCAAGTAAATTGATTTCAACCAGAATCGTAGAGCGGCATCTTGAGGCTTGTCAACATACCGGCGGAATAAGGTATTCACCCTCTTCCGCCCTTGCCTGCCGTCTACGCCGTACCGCCCACCGTAAGCCCATCCATGCGCACGGTAGGCATACCCACGCCTACTGGCACGCTTTGGCCTTCTTTGCCGCAGGTTCCAACCCCTGAGTCCAGTTGCAAATCGTTGCCGATGAGGCTGACCTGGTTCATGGCGTCGGGACCGTTGCCGATCAGCGTAGCCCCTTTCACAGGGTAAGTGACCTTGCCATTTTCTATCATATAGGCTTCCGAGGTCGAAAACACAAACTTGCCGCTGGTGATGTCGACCTGGCCGCCGCCGAAGTTGACGGCATACAAGCCTTTTTTCACCGAAGCAATGATTTCCTGCGGCGGCACTTGCCCAGGAAGCATAAACGTGTTGGTCATGCGCGGCATGGGCAAATGGGCGTAGGACTCGCGACGGCCATTTCCTGTGACCGGCATTTTCATAAGCCGGGCGTTCATTGAGTCCTGCATGTACCCCTTCAGGATGCCGTCTTCGATCAGGACATTGCGCTGCGTCGCGTTGCCTTCATCATCGATATTGAGCGAGCCGCGCCGGTCGGCAATGGTGCCGTCATCGATGACGGTAACGCCCTTGGATGCGACCCGTTCGCCTATGCGCCCCGAAAAAATACTGGAACCCTTGCGATTGAAATCGCCTTCGAGGCCATGGCCTACGGCTTCGTGCAACAAGATGCCTGGCCAACCTGACCCCAGCACAACCGTCATTTCTCCCGCAGGGGCCGGCTTGGCGTCAAGATTCGTAAGCGCTTCGTGGGTAGCGCGCTGCACATAAGAGCGCAATATGTCGTCCGTAAAGTATTCCAGCCCACAGCGTCCACCCCCGCCCCCATGCCCCATTTCACGGCGGCCATTGCGCTCGGCAATGACGGTCAGGGAAAGTCGCACCAGCGGACGGATGTCGGCCGCCAGTCGCCCGTCACTGCCGGCAACCAGGATAACGTCGTATTCAGCGCCCAGCCCTGCCATGACCTGAATAATATGCGGATCCGCGGCGCGAGCCATGGCTTCGAAGCGCTCCAGCAAGGCTACTTTTTCAGGCGCGGACAAGGTATTGACGGGATCAATTGCGGGATATAGCGCATGGCCCGCCGGCGGATGCCCGCTGATTACTTTCTGGCGACCCGCGCCTTGGCGGGCAATGGTGCGTACGACCCGTGCCGACGACAACAAAGCGTCGGGCGACAGCGTATCGGAATAGGCGAAGGCGGTTTTTTCGCCGCTGATGGCACGCACGCCAACCCCTTGCTCGATAGAGAAACTGCCGGTCTTGACGATGCCTTCTTCAAGGCTCCAGCCTTCGCTACGCGTATATTGAAAATACAGGTCGGCGTAATCGACCTTATGAGTAAAAATTTCGCCCAGCGCGCGCGCCATATCCGTTTCGCTTAACCCCCAGGGGTCGAGCAAAACCGACTTGGCGGTGGCTAGTGCGTTAATAGCAGGATCAGCAAGTTTCATAAAGAAGTACCGTTGCAACGAATTACATCGTTCGATGTTTAAGGGCGGGCAAGGATGCACGCACGTCGGACAAGCGCTGGAGGTCGATGTCGCCAATGGCGAATCCGGCCCCCTCTGCGAGGCAGTCGACAACGTCGCCCCATGGGTCAATTAGAACAGAATGCCCCCAAGTGCGGCGGCCATTCTCGTGTTTGCCGCCCTGAGCCGAAGCCAGGACATAGCATTGATTTTCAATGGCACGGGCACGCAACAGGATTTCCCAATGCGCGCTACCCGTGGTGTAGGTGAAAGCAGCCGGCAAGACAATAAGATCCACCTCGCCCATGGCCCTGAAAAATTCCGGGAAGCGCAGGTCGTAGCAAATAGAGAGGCCTACTTTGCCGAAAGGCGCCATAAAAGTTTGCGGGGAATTTTCCCCTGGTCGGATGGAAATCGATTCGTCGTACGATTCCTGGCCTTTATTGAATCCGAACAAATGAATTTTGTCGTAGCGCGCAACCTGCGTACCGGACGGATCATAGACCAGCGTAGCATTATAAATGCGGCCGGGATCATCATTATCAAGTGGCAGCGTCCCGCCTACCAGCCAAATACCATGCTTGCGCGCCTGATCGGCGAGAAACTCCTGAATGGGTCCGCTGCCTGGCATTTCCTTGAGTGGCAGTTTGTCGCGATCATTGCGGCCCATAAAACAAAAATACTCTGGCAACACAATAAGCTGAGCGCCTGCCGTGGCGGCCTGCTCTATCAGTACTCCGGCGTTGCGCAAATTGTCTGCAAGCTGAGTGGATGAGACGGTTTGAATAGCCGCCACACGAAAATTATTTTTAATCGCAGCCATCTTATTTACAATACTCGATGCCAATCCAAGGAATTAATATAAAAAAATAAATAATAACGGTGATTATCGTTATTAAATATAAATCGAACGCGTTAGAATCCGAATTGGCCTTGAGTCCGCATTAGCTTGTTTTTGCGGCAAGTACCTTAGACCCTTCAGACCAGGAATAACAATGACCCGCGATACGTACTCTTCATTGAAGCAAAAAATTGAAAAAGAGATACTAAAGTTGCAAAAACAGGCCCAGGCACTACAAACAAAACAACGCGGGCCAGTTATTACATCAATTATCCGTTCAATGCGTGAATACGATATCACGCCAGAAGAAATTGCCGAAGCCTTCAATAAGAAAGCAACGCGATCCAGCCCACGTAAAACAGCAGCTAAACCGGCTACGGCAAAACGGCCTGTGGCGGCAAAATACCGCCACCCCCAGACTGGCGCTACCTGGACTGGCCGCGGCAAAGCCCCGCGCTGGATCACCGCTGCCGAAACTGAAGGCCAGAACCGCGATGACTTTCTAATCAAAGCGTAAACAGTTCCAGTGGTTATATCTTAACGCGTGCGTTTGTAATTTACTTCGCGCACCTGGCCGTTATTACCCGGGAAGCCGTCAAATACTGCTTGAGCCAGATAAGGCATTGCCAGTGCCAGATTATCAGATGTGCTTACATTGACGGCACTCGACCGATAAACTTCGGCGCCACCGCTCTGCATGTCCTTGATAATAACGGTCAACGTATTTTTATAAACTTCGACTGGCACATTTTGATAGGCTGGCGAGTAATACATGCCACCGCCCCAACCGCCATATCCGCCATAATAACCGCCGAACGCGGGGCCAAACCCCCAGCCATCCATATAGGGGTCATAGCTGCGTTGCACTAAAACCTGACTGATCGGGTTTTCATAACTGATGGATACGTCGAACCTTGCGGTCTGGCCTGAACGCGCTTCTACCAGGCCGACCGGGCCGATCGCGGCGCGTACCATGTCTGCCACCGAGTCGAACTCAAGATTATTGACTTGAGTCGTAGACGGAACAATACGATACGACTGACCTTGCACATTGGCAGGCCACTTTTCATAGCTGGTGACGCGGGCCGACAACGTTGATGCGCAACCGGCAACCAATAAAAGACTTGCCACCGCCGCCCAAAACCGTAACATCGAGCCCGTGGCCGGGCGTGATTTACCTTGCATACTCCCTCCGTGACACATTGCCCTTGTCAATAAGACCATCAAATTGAATCAAAGGTTGCATTCTTCACTAAAAAACCACAATGCGGCGCAAATACTACAATAGGCGCATCATTGAATATTGAGCTCCCGCCATGCGTACTGACTCTGTGCCCACCATATCCCGCCACGACTACCAACCCTATCCTTATCGCCTGCCTGAAGTGTGCCTGGAATTCGATCTCGATGCAGCGCAAACACGCGTTTACGCGCGACTTACGTTTGAACGGTCAAGCGAAGGCAACCCTCCCCTAGTCCTTAACGGGCAAGATTTGGGCCTGGAGTCGGTCATCCTAAATGGGCAGGCCTTGACGCCAGAACAATACCAGCTGGAAGACGAAACGCTCACCGTTTTCCCCCACACGTCACGATTTACGCTTGAAATCGTCAGTTTGTGTCAACCTGCACAGAATACTAGCCTGATGGGCCTGTATGTATCCGGGAATAAACTGTTCACTCAGTGCGAAGCCGAAGGGTTTCGGCGCATTGCGTGGTTTCCCGACCGTCCTGACGTGATGTCGCGTTATCAGGTTACGCTGCGCGCGAATAAAGAAAGCTACCCTTTGCTTCTGTCCAACGGCAACCTTTTGCGCGCCAGCGATTTGCCCGATGGGCGGCACCAAGCGGTGTGGGAAGACCCGCACCCCAAGCCCAGCTATTTATTTGCCCTGGTAGCCGGCGATTTTGCATGCCGCGAACAAACCATCCAGACGATGAATGGCCGCGATGCGCTGCTGCAAATTTATAGCGACCGAGGTTCGGAAAACAAAACGCAATGGGCGCTGGACTGCCTGGTACGGTCTGTGAAATGGGACGAGCAGCGCTTCGGCCTTGAACTGGACCTGGACCGCTTTATGGTGGTTGCGGCCAGGGATTTCAATATGGGCGCCATGGAAAACAAAGGCTTGAATGTTTTTAATTCAGCCTACGTCCTGGCCGACAAGGACTCCGCGACCGATGCGGCCTACCGTGCCATTGAAGCCGTTATCGGCCATGAGTATTTTCATAACTGGACCGGCAATCGCGTTACCTGCCGAGACTGGTTCCAGCTTTCCCTGAAAGAAGGCCTGACTGTGTTTCGCGACCAGGAGTTTTCAGCCGACATGCTTGCACAAGACTTGTCGGGTCCGGAAGCCGACAGCGCGCGCGCTGTCAAACGCATTGACGATGTCAGTACCCTGCGCATTGCGCAATTCCCGGAAGATGCCGGCCCCATGGCTCACCCTATCCGGCCGGAAAGCTACCAGGAAATCGGTAATTTCTACACTGCGACGGTGTACGAAAAAGGCGCCGAAGTCATACGCATGCAGCACACGATCCTGGGAGAAGCCGGATTCCGGGCCGGGATAGATGAATACTTCCGGCGTCACGATGGCGCGGCCGTGACCTGCGATGATTTCGTCAGCGCCATGGAGTCCATCTATGTGCAGCAACACCCGGGAAGAAACCTTGATATTTTCCGCCGCTGGTACAGCCAGGCCGGCACCCCCCGCGTTAAGGTTGAACTGAAGTACAACGCTGATGAAAAAACCTGCGCGATCACGTTGCATCAGCACTGCGAGCCGGTTGGCATAGAAAAACTGCAGTCGCCGCCAAGCCCCAAGCCGCCGCTGCATATCCCCTTCGCCTTGGGCCTGCTGGATCAGCAAGGCAAACCCCTGGCTATCGAATACAACGGTCAAATGCTGGACACTGTCCTGCTGGAACTCACTGACGAACAGCACACTTGGGAATTCAGCAACATTCCTGAAAAACCCGTGCCTTCGCTACTGCGCAATTTTTCAGCCCCGGTCATTGTGGATTTCGAAAGAAGTGATAGCGACCTGGTGCTTTTGGCGCAACACGATACGGATCCCTTTGCACGCTGGGAAGCCGTGCAGGAATTGGCCACGCGGCAGTTGCTGTCATTGATCGACGCATTTACTCAGGGCCAGCAGCCCGGCATCGACTCCGCCGTGGTTGACACCTGGCGCGCCCTGCTGCTCGACGAACAACTTACCGCCGCCTACAAGACTCGCATACTCAGCCAGCCCGCCGAAAAGGAGCTGCTGGAAAAAACCTCGCCTATGGATCCCGTTGCCGTTGTGCAAGCCAGCCGGTTTTTGCGTGCGGAACTGGGTAAAGCGCTGGCGCATGAGTGGCAGCAAGCCTATCAAGCCTGCGCCGATGCAGCTACGCCGTACCAACCCGACCCGCTGTCATCGGGCCGCAGGTCGTTGCGCAACCTCTGCCTGCAATATCTGATGGCCGCAGGCGTGGCTGAAGCCACCGATCTGGCAACAGCCCAGTATTACGAAGCCAAAAACATGACGGATCGGATCGGCGGGCTGTCAGCGCTGGTCAATTTTGCCGCTCCCGCCGCAAGTTCTGTTGCAGTTAACCACTTCTACGAACAATGGCAGCAAGACCCGTTAATCATCGATAAATGGTTTGCACTGCAGGCAGCCGCGCCTGGCACCACGGTGGAAACCGTAAGGGCCTTAATGTTGCACCCCGCGTTTTCCTTACGCAACCCCAATCGGGCAAGATCGCTGGTGTTCCAGTTCTGCATGAATAATCTGCAAGGCGTGCACACGCCGCAAGGTTACGAATTCTGGGCTGAACAAGTCGTGGCACTGGACAAGCTCAACCCTGAAATCGCGGCACGCCTGGCGCGGGCATTCGACAACTGGGCGCGCTTCGCCGCCCCCTACCGCGACGCCATGCACAAAGCACTGCAACATATTCAACAGCAACCCGCGCTATCGCGCAATGTCGCTGAAATCATTTCCAAAGCCTTGAAAATACAGCAGGAGTTCAAATGAAGCACAAAACGCTAACGCAATATCTGGTCGAGCAGCAAAGAAAAAAGCAGGCCGTCTCGGCAGAGGTGCGCCTGCTTATTGAAACCGTGTCGCGCGCGTGCAAGGCAATTAGCCATGCCGTCAGCAAAGGCGCACTGGGCGGCGTCCTGGGCAGCCTGGAAAGCGAAAACGTCCAGGGCGAAGTCCAAAAAAAGCTGGATGTGCTGTCCAACGAAATCCTGCTGGAAGCCAACGAATGGGGCGGCCACCTTGCCGCCATGGCCTCCGAGGAAATGGAGACCATACACCGCATTCCAAACCGCTATCCCAAAGGCGAATACCTGTTGTTGTTTGATCCCCTGGACGGCTCGTCCAATATCGATGTGAATGTATCCATCGGCACCATATTTTCCGTGTTGCAGGCGCCGCACCACGCTTCGGGGCGCGATGTCGATGAAAGCGACTTCCTGCAAGCCGGCGTGCGCCAAGTCGCTGCAGGCTATGCCGTGTATGGCCCCCAAACGATGCTGGTGCTGACCGTGGGAACAGGCGTGGTCGGTTTCACCCTGGATCGCGAAATGGGTTCATGGGTGCTGACCGATGAAAATATCACCATCCCCGAACAAACAGCCGAATTCGCCATCAACATGTCGAACATGCGCCACTGGGAAGCCCCGGTCAAACGCTATATAGACGATTGTCTGGCTGGCAAGACGGGCCCCTTCGGGAAGGATTACAACATGCGCTGGATCGCTTCCATGGTGGCCGACGTGCATCGTATCCTTACACGCGGAGGCGTCTTTATGTATCCGCGCGACGAACGCCCCTCTGGCAAGGCCGGCAAGCTACGTTTGATGTATGAAGCCAACCCCATGAGCTTCATTATCGAGCAGGCAGGCGGAGCAGCCACGGATGGCAACCAGCGTATCCTGGACGTGCAGCCCACCGCATTGCACCAGCGTATAGGCGTTGTGCTGGGTTCGAAAGAGGAAGTCGAACGAGTACAGCGCTACCACCAAGAAGCAGAAGCGCTGTAAGACGCGTTTAGATACCGGCAGGATTCGAATGAGCCCTGCCGGCTACAACGCCTTATAAGCGTGATCAGTCCAGCGTAAGAATTGTGGCGCCGGTTGTTTTACGGCCCTGCAATGCTTCCTGGGCTGCGCCAGCATCTTCCAGTGCAAAGCGCTGGCCGATGGTGATGCCGATTTTCTTTTTCGCCACCAGGCCAAAAAGTTCGTCGGACGCCGACTTCATTTTTTCCAAAGTCGGCACATGCGTTGCAAGCGTCGGGCGAGTAACGAACAAAGACCCCTTGCCCGCCAATACCCCCAGATTCACGCCGTCGACAGCCCCTGACGCATTGCCAAAGCTGACCATCAGGCCGCGCGGTTCAAGGCAGTCAAGCGATGTAAGCCAAGTATCTTTACCCACACCGTCGTAAACGACCGGTACTTTCTTTCCGTCGGTAAGTTCTTTCACCCGCTCGACGACGTTCTCTTTGGAGTAATCGATAACTTCCCAGGCGCCGTGGGCCTTGGCCAGCGCGGCTTTTTCAGGCGTGGACGCCGTACCAATGAGCTTGACCCCCAAGGCCTTTGCCCACTGACATGCAATCAGGCCCACACCGCCCGCCGCAGCGTGAAACAGTATGGTTTCGCCGCCTTGCAAACGGTACGTCTGGCGAAACAGATACTGCACCGTTAGCCCTTTAAGCATGATCGCGGCGGCCTGATCAAAATCTACCCCTTTGGGGATTTTTACGACACGGTCGGCAGGAACATTGCGGGCCTCGGCGTACGCGCCCAGGGGGCTTTGCCCATAAGCGACACGATCACCCACTTTAAGATGGCGGACATCGCTGCCCACAGCCTCGACCACCCCCGACGCCTCGAAACCCAAACCATGAGGCAAGGGATGCGTATAAAGCCCCGTTCTGAAGTAGATGTCGATAAAATTCAGGCCTACCGCTTTCTGGCGTATAGTTACCTCGTTTTTTTCGGGCGCCGGCACTGTGACCGAAACGAGCTGTAGTACCTCGGGCCCACCATTTTTTTCTAGACGTATTGCTTTGACCTGGTTTTCCAAAATGGACTCCTTGCTTAGAAATTGCATGCGCGATGATAGTGGCTAGTTTAAATCCTTATTGCAAGCTTGTACCTGAAAATATGCATCGTCAAAGCGCTCTATTTGCGATTCATATCGCTGCCGTATTATTTGGTCTTACCGGTATTTTCGGCGAGCTGATCCAGGCTGACGCCATGGTCATTACCGCCGGGCGAGCCAGCTTTGCCGTTATCGCGTTGTTTGCCTTCATCCGCTACCAGGGCGGTTCGCTGATGCAAGGCATGAAAGCAAGGAATATATGGGTACTGCTGGCCGCCGGCGCCATGCTGGCCGTGCACTGGGTGACCTTTTTCATTGCGGTAAAAATTGCCGGCGTTGCGGTCGCTACGTTGGGCTTTGCCAGCTTCCCCGCCTTTATCACTCTGTGCGAATGCATTTTCTTCAAAGAAAAAATCAGCATTTCCGAATGGCTGATACTGGCGCTGGTTACAGTGGGGCTGGTTCTGGTGACGCCTTCCTTCGATTTCCAGGACGAGGCCACGATCGGCTTGGCGTGGGCCATTTTGTCGGGGCTGACCTTTGCCATCTTCACATTGATCAATCGCCGTGCGGCGGCCCACATGCCCGCGCAACAGGTGGCATGCTGGGAAAACCTGGTTGTCGCCCTGCTTACCCTGCCTTTCTCATTTCCGGCGATTGCGCAATTGGACGCGCTTAACTGGTTATGGATAGTCCTGCTTGGGGTATTTTGCACAGCACTGTCGCATTACTTGCTGGTATCAAGCCTGATGGTCTTGAAGGCTCGCAGCGCCGGTATTGTGATCGCGCTGGAGCCTGTTTATGCTATTTTCTTCGCGGCTGTCCTGTTTGCCCAGTACCCGTCCACCAGGGCGTTATTCGGTGGCGCCTTGATGATAGGCGCCATCGTATGGTCGGGCTTGCGGCAGTCAGAAAAAAAAGCCGCTAAACGAACTAAAGCTGCGCAATGATATCTGCAATGGCCTGGCCCACCTCTTGGGTGCTTGCCTTGCCTTGCATATCGGGCGTACGCGGGCCTTTTTCCAGTACCGTTTCTATGGCTTGAACCACTTCCTGCGCCGCCTGCGGATAACCCAGGAAGTCCAGCATCATCGCGCCGCTCCAGATTTGCCCTATGGGGTTGGCAACGCCTTTCCCATAAATATCGGGCGCGGACCCGTGCACCGGCTCGAATAGAGACGGGAACTTGCGATCGGGGTTCAGGTTGGCCGAAGGCGCAATACCGATCGTGCCAGTGCATGCTGGACCCAAGTCCGACAAAATATCGCCAAACAAATTGGATGCCACCACCACATCAAACCAGTCTGGATGCTGGACAAAATGGGCGCAGAGAATATCGATATGATATTTATCCCAGCGCACGTCGGGATACTGCTGCGCCATCTCGGCAACACGCTCGTCCCACCAAGGCATGGAAATGGAAATACCATTCGATTTGGTGGCCGCCGTCAGGTGCTTGCCGCGCTTTTGCGCCAATTCAAATGCAAACTTCAGCACGCGCTCAGCGCCGACCCGGGTAAATACGCTTTCCTGGATCACGACTTCGCGTTGAGTACCTTCGAATAGCCGACCACCGCTATTGGAGTACTCGCCTTCGGTATTTTCCCGAACGATGTAAAAATCGATATCGCCAGGCTTGCGGTCGGCCAGCGGCGACTTTACGCCAGGCATCAATCGTACCGGACGCAAATTGATGTATTGATCGAATTCACGGCGGAACTTGAACAACGATTCCCACAAGGCCACGTGATCGGGCACCAATTCAGGCCAACCTATCGCACCAAAAAATATGGCCTCATGGCTGCTCAGGCGCTGCTTCCAGTCCTCGGGCATCATGCGGCCATGTTTTGCGTAATAGTCGCAGCTCCAGTCAAGAACATCCCACTCGAACTGTATGCCATGACGGCTGGCGACGGCTTGCAATACGCGCAGCCCCTCCGGCATGACTTCCTTACCAATACCATCGCCTGCAATGACCGCAATTTTGTGGACTTTAGACACCCTAAACTCTCTTTCTTTTCAGTTAAAAACAACACAGGCAATCGATGCGCAATGATTGCTGAAGGCCTGTTCCCAATAAATCCTTGCTTTTACTTCCGGCCCGTCAGCGACCCAAGCACGCCTCTAATAAGTTGATTGGCTGTGCGCCTGACAGCGCTTTTGACCGCTGATTGCACAAGACCGTCGCGACGCCCTCCTCGTGGACCGGTTGAGCCAAACAGAAAATCATTAACTGTCCCCATAAGGCCGGAATCAGCTTCCTGCGCCTTGCCGGACGCATCCGTGCCTGCCGCCGTTGGGACAGCGCCCCCTGATGGCGCCGACGCTCGGCCGTTTTCGGTGCGCTTCTGCAGCACTTCATAGGCCGATTCACGATCAACGATTTGGTCATATTTGCCGCCAAACAGGGAAGCATTGCGTATCGCCTGGCGCTCGGCATCGGTAGCCGGCCCTATGCGGCTACCCGGAGCCATCATCCATACCCTTTCAGTCGCCGTAGGGCTGCCCTTGGCGTCCAGCAAGGACACCAGGGCCTCGCCCACTCCCAGCTCGGTAATGGCCGCCTCAATGTCAAGGCCAGGATTCGGCCGCATGGTCTGGGCTGCCGTCTTGACCGCTTTCTGGTCGCGCGGCGTAAAGGCCCGCAAAGCATGCTGCACGCGATTACCCAACTGTCCAAGGACAGTTTCGGGAATGTCCAGCGGATTCTGGGTAACAAAATAAATACCTACCCCCTTGGATCGCACCAATCTGACGACTTGCTCTATTTTTTCCAACAACGCTTTGGGCGCGTCATTGAATAACAAATGCGCTTCATCAAAAAAGAAAACGAACTTGGGCTTTTCCGGGTCGCCGACTTCTGGCAGCCCTTCGTACAGATCGGCCAGCATCCACAACAGGAAAACGGCATACAAACGCGGCGACTGCATCAGCTTGTCGGCCGTCAGGATATTAATGATGCCTTGCCCTTTTTCGTTGACACGGATCCAATCGAAAATATCCAGCATGGGTTCGCCGAAAAATTGATCGGCCCCCTGCGATTCCAGTCGCAGCAGGCTGCGCTGAATAGCCCCGATGGATGCCGACGACACGTTGCCGTAGCGTGTGCGCAGTTCCGCCGCACGATCAGCCACGTTTTGCAGCATGGCGCGCAGGTCTTTCAGGTCGAGGATAAGCTGGCCTTCGTCGTCGGCAACTTTAAAGACCAGGCTCAACACCCCTTCCTGGGTGTCATTCAGTTCAAGCATCCGGGCCAGCAACAAAGGCCCCATGTCGGATACCGTGGCCCTTACCGGATGCCCTTGTTCGCCGAAAATATCCCAGAACACAACCGGGCTGGCGCCCCACACGGGTTCAGGCAAGCCCAGTTTGCTTAGCCGTTCCTGCAGCTTGGGGCTGGCCTGACCGGCCTGAGAAATTCCGCTCAGGTCGCCTTTGACATCAGCCATGAATACAGGCGTGCCCATACGGGAAAAGGCTTCGGCAAGCAGTTGTAATGTTACAGTCTTGCCCGTACCCGTGGCACCGGTAATGCAGCCATGTCGATTGGCAAGTTGAGGAAGCAGCGTTGATTCTGCATTGGTATTTTTTGCGATAACAATTGGATCAACCATTTTTTCAGCTTTCCTGACAAGGGCAAATAGAATGCCCAAGTGTAATTCGATGCTCGTTCCTCTGCACGCGTTAAAATCACCTTCTTTACCTTGAATTCACTGAAAACTTATGGCCGGTCATAGTAAATGGGCGAATATCCAGCACCGCAAGGGTCGCCAAGATGCCAAACGAGGCAAGCTCTGGACAAAGATCATCCGCGAAATCACTGTCGCCGCGCGCGCAGCTGGGGCTGACCCGGATACCAATCCACGTCTGCGCATGGCGTGGGACAAGGGTATGGCCGCCAATATGCCCAAGGAAAACATCCAGCGCGCCATTCAGCGCGGCGCGGGTGGGGCCGATGGCGCCAACTACGAAGAAATCCGCTACGAAGGGTATGGGGTCGGCGGTGCGGCTGTCATCGTCGACTGCATGACCGACAACCGCCAGCGCACGGTTTCCGACGTACGTCACGCATTAAGCAAGAATGGCGGCAATCTCGGCCAGGAAGGCTCCGTTGCCTTCATGTTCCAGCATTGTGGCCAGTTCCTGTTCGCCCCCGGTACGTCCGAAGAACAGGTAATGGAAGCCGCGCTGGAAGCCGGCGCCGAAGACATCCAGACCGACGAAGAAGGCATGATCGAAGTCACCTGCCCCGTGCCCGTTTATGCGGCGGTCAAGGTGGCGTTCGAGCAGGCCTCGCTTATACCCGAGGTGCAAGGTGTCGTCATGAAGGCGCTTAACGAAACGGAACTCGTCGGCGACGACGCCGTCAAGATGCAAAAGATGCTGGACGCGCTCGAAAGCCTGGACGATGTCCAGGAGGTCTATACCACTGCTGTGCTCGACGAGTCGGACTGACCAGCCAAATTTGCAGATTTTCTTTCTTTTCATCACTGCCTTACGGCATTAACAAGCTCTCACTATGAAACTACTCGTAATCGGTGGCGGTGGCCGCGAACATGCCCTGGCCTGGGGACTGGCAAAGTCAGCCCGAGTCCAGACCGTCTATGTGGCTCCCGGAAACGGCGGCACGGCCTTATCACCGAAATTGCAAAATGTAGCGCTAAGCCGTATTGACGAACTTGTCGCCTTTGCGCAAAAAGAAAATATCGCATTTACAGTGGTAGGCCCTGAAGCGCCGCTGGCAGCCGGGGTGGTCGACGCCTTCCAGGCGGCTGGACTGAAAATATTCGGCCCCACTCAGGCGGCCGCGCAACTCGAAAGCTCCAAGGACTACGCCAAGGAATTCCTGGTGCGGCACCATATTCCTACTGCCGCCTACCAAACCTTTACGGATCCCGCTAAAGCCAAGGCCTATATCACCGCGCAGGGCGCTCCCATTGTCGTCAAGGCTGACGGCCTTGCTGCCGGCAAAGGGGTCGTCGTCGCCACGACAGTCAGCGAAGCACACGACGCCATAGACATGATGCTGGGTGACGGTTCGCTGGGTGCGGCCGGCGCGCGCGTCGTCGTCGAGGAATGCCTGGTTGGAGAAGAAGCCAGCTTTATCATTATGTGCGATGGTCGCAACGTGCTTGCCATGGCGACCAGCCAGGATCACAAGCGCTTGAAAGATCAAGACCAAGGGCCGAATACCGGCGGCATGGGCGCATACTCTCCGGCTCCCATCATCAGCCCCGCCCTGCATGACCGCATCATGCGCGAAGTCATACACCCCACTATTTCAGGCATGGCCAAAGACGGCATTACCTATACGGGTTTCCTGTATGCCGGCCTGATGATAGACAGCGGTCCGGACGCTACCCGCTCCATCAAAGTGCTTGAGTTCAATTGCCGCATGGGCGACCCTGAAACCCAGCCCATCATCATGCGTGTCAAAAACGACTTGGCGCAAGTGTTCGAGCTTGCTGTTGCCGGACGCCTGGATGAAGCGCAAATCGATTGGGATCGGCGCACGGCGCTAGGCGTAGTCATGGCTGCCCATAACTACCCGGCTACGCCCCGCAACGGCGATGCCATCACCAGTTTGCCGCAAGACACCGACGAATGCATGGTATTTCACGCCGGCACCAAACTGGATGACGGTATATTGAAGACATCGGGCGGGCGCGTCCTGTGCGTCACCGCATTGGCTGACTCGGTAAAACAGGCGCAAGCGGCGGCCTATGCCGCCATCAGTCAAACCCATTTCGATGGGCAGCAATACCGCAGCGATATCGGATGGCGCGCCATCCCGGACGAGAGCACCCCGACGTAACGGCATGCCTCAATCCACGCAGACGACACAAGGAAACTGATATGACTGTTCCCATTTCCGCCGCCTACGATTATTTTCTGGATTTACAGGCACGTATTGTAGAAACACTAGAAGCCGCCGACGGCAGCCGTTTTGAAGCCGACCAGTGGTCGCGCGACGAAGGCGGCGGCGGCTTGTCGCGCTACCTGGAAGGCGGCCCGCTCTTTGAGCGTGCCGGCGTCCTGTTCAGCCACGTGCAGGGCAAAACCCTGCCTGCATCCGCAAGCGCGCATCGCGGTGAACTGGCCGGGCGCTCTTGGGAAGCGATGGGCGTATCCCTGGTGTTGCATCCACGCAATCCCTATGTGCCCACAGTCCACATGAACGTCCGCCTGTTCGTAGCGCATGCGGCAAAAGCCGACGAGGACGACGTTTTCTGGTTCGGCGGCGGTCTGGACTTGACGCCCTATTACGCTTTCGAAGAAGACGCCCGCCACTTCCACGAAGTATGCCACCGCGCGCTGGAACCCTTTGGCGCGGATAAATACCCAGCGTACAAAAAATGGTGCGATCAATACTTTTACCTTAAACACCGGGACGAAACGCGGGGCGTAGGTGGGCTCTTCTTCGACGATCTTAACGAACAGGGCTTCGACCACAGCTTTGCGCTGACCCAATCGGTAGGCAATTCCTTTTTGGACGCCTACATGCCTATCGTCGAAAAGCGCCAACGCACGCCCTATACAGAAAAGCAGCGGGATTTCCAGGCTTATCGCCGGGGCCGCTACGTCGAATTCAATCTGGTTTTCGACCGCGGCACACTTTTCGGCCTTCAATCCGGTGGGCGCACCGAATCGATTCTACTTTCCATGCCGCCTATGGCCGCATGGCGCTACTGCTGGGAGCCCAAGGCAGGAACCCCTGAAGCTGCTCTTTCAGACTACCTGAAACCGCGCGAATGGCTATAAAAAGAACAGGCTTGCTGGGCGGCAGCTTCGACCCCGTACATCTGGCCCACATTGCCTTGGCTGAAACCGCCAGACAGACCCTGGACCTTGAAGAGGTCCAGCTCATACCCGCCGCCGACCCCTGGCAGCGCAGCCCACTGGCAGGCACCGGCAAGCAGAGACTGGCAATGCTGGAGATCGCGACGCGAAACCATCCCCATTTACATGTCAATCCAGTAGAAATTCTGCGCGGCGGCACTACCTACACCATCGATACCCTGAGGCAGCTGCCGCCAAACGAAGAGTATTATTGGATACTAGGTGCCGATCAACTACGCAATTTTTGTTCATGGCACTGCTGGCAGGAAATCGTCAGCCTCGTCAAGCTGGCCGTGGCCCAGCGCCCCGGCGCATCCCTGACGCCCCCGCAGGAGTTGGCCGACCACCTGGCCCAAAATGGCGCCACGCTGATCGAACTGCCCCTGGAACCGACATCCATATCCGCCACACAAATACGCCAGCATCTGGCTGCGGGCGAACCCACCGATATGATGCTGGATGTTGCTGTTGCACAATATATTCACCAAAATGGGCTCTACCTAGCGCCTGTTGCCTAACGTCTCACGGTATAGTTCACCCATGGATATTCAAAAACTGCAACGCCTTGTTATTGACGCCCTTGAAGACGTCAAAGCACAGGACATCAAAATCTTCAATACGATGCACATTACGGGGCTATTCGACCGCGTCGTGATTGCCACGGGTTCGTCTAATCGCCAGACCCGCTCGCTTGCTTCCAGTGTGGCTGACAGCGCCCGGGAACAAAAAATCCCCATTGTCGCTTTCGAAGGCGAAGACACGGGTGAATGGGTTCTGGTCGACCTCGGCGACATCGTCGTGCACTGCATGACCCCCGCAATTCGCCAATACTACAACCTGGAAGAAATCTGGGGCGGCAGGCCTGTCAACGTCAAGCTGCTGCCGCAATCGATGCAACCCAGCATGCCCGAAACCTTCGATTACGACGAGGAATAACAGGCGGCGCCATGAAGTTGATCGTCGTCGCCGTTGGTATGCGCATGCCCAACTGGGTTGAAACCGCCTGGGACGAGTACGCGCGGCGCCTGCCCTCTGACTGCGCGCTGGAACTGAAAGAAGTCAAGCCAGAACCGCGAACATCAGGTAAGACGGCTGCACAAATGATGCAAGCGGAAGCGCGCCGCATTGAAGCGGCCATACCCCCGCAGGCCATGCGCATTGCTCTGGATGAACACGGCAAAGATATGGACACCATGGGTTTGGCCCGACAGCTGGAAGGCTGGCGCGGCAGCGGCCAGGATATTGCTTTCCTGGTCGGTGGCCCGGATGGCCTTGACGCGGCACTCAAGCAAAGCTGCAATGGGCGTCTGCGCCTGTCGTCGCTTACCCTGCCCCACCCTATGGTACGGGTAGTATTAGCCGAGCAGTTGTACCGAGCCTGGGCTATCATGACCGGTCATCCCTACCACCGCGCCTGATGGCGCAACACATGGATCAATGCTGTCATGACCAAACGCCGCACAAAAATCGTAGCGACTTTAGGGCCTGCGAGCTCTAGCCCTGAAAAAATCGAAGCGCTCATCCTTGCTGGCATGGATGTCGCACGTCTGAATTTTTCACATGGCAACGCCGAAGACCATCGGCAGCGAGCGCATCTGGTCCGGTCACTAGCCGAAAAGCATGGCAAGTACGTCGCCATCATGGGCGACTTGCAAGGCCCGAAAATCCGTATCGCCCGCTTCAAGGATACCCGGGTCACACTGAATGTTGGACAGCCCTTTACCCTATCCAACCGCCATCCGGCGGAAGAAGGCGACGAACACATCGTGGGCATTGACTACCCCAGCCTGGTGCAAGATTGCCACCCTGGCGACGAGCTGCTGCTGGATGACGGGCGTGTGGTGTTATTGGTAGAGAACGTAGACGAGCATGCCGTCCATACAGTGGTAACGGTAGGCGGCCCGCTATCCAACAACAAAGGCATCAATCGGCGCGGCGGCGGAATTTCAGCGCCAAGCCTCACAGATAAAGACCGCGAAGACATCAAGATTGCGGCTGAACTCGAGATGGATTATGTCGCGGTGTCATTTCCACGCTATGGCCACGACATCGAAGAAGCCCGCCAATTGGTGGTGGCAGCGGGCAGCAATGCATGGATTATCGCCAAGATAGAACGCGCCGAGGCCGTGGCCGATGATCTCGCCCTGGATGCCATCATCAAAGTCAGCGACGGCGTCATGGTGGCGCGCGGCGATCTGGGTGTAGAAGTAGGCGATGCGCGCCTCGTTGGAATTCAGAAGCGAATTATTCAGCACGCTCGCACGCACAATAAACTGGTGATCACGGCCACTCAAATGATGGAATCTATGATCAACAGCCCTTTGCCGACACGAGCGGAAGTGTCTGACGTGGCCAATGCCGTGCTGGACTATACCGATGCCGTCATGCTGTCGGCCGAAAGCGCATCAGGGCAGTATCCGGTAGAAGCAGTAACCGCGATGGCCAGGGTTTGCCTGGGTGCCGAACAGGAACCAACCACAACACGTTCGCAGCACCGCTTGGGCGAGACCTTTACACGCTGCGATGAAACCATCGCACTGGCAACCATGTATGCAGCGAATCACTTCCCCGGCGTCAAGGCAATCATCAGCCTGACAGAAAGCGGCCATACACCGTTGATCATGTCGCGGATACGTTCTGGCGTCCCGATTTACTGCTATACGCGCCACGCAGATACGCAGCGGCGGGCAGCCATGTTCCGCGGGGTGTATACGGTCGCGTTCGATGCCGCCCAGCTGGATCCGGCACTGGTCAGCGATGCAGCCATTGAAAAACTGAAAGAGCAATCTCTGTTGCAAGAAGGCGACTGGATCATTCTTACCAAGGGTGATTTCTTCAGCGATAGCGGCGGCACCAATGGCATGAAGATACTCAAAGTCAGCTAAGCCTCTACTGCATCTGCCCTTTTATGACACTCCCCATCATTTATCTGGCGTCGGCCAGCCCGCGCCGTCACGAAATCCTTATGCAAATGGGCGTGGGGCACGAAATATTGACCGTGCCGGCGCCCGAGGGTGAAGATGAACCCCGGCTGGCAAATGAAGCGCCGGAAGTTTATGTACTTCGCACCGCCCGTGAAAAGGCGGTTCGTGCCCGGCAATGGTTGAAGGCCCAGTCCCCAACGGCGGCAACGTCTTTACTGGATGCCGAGCGGCCAGTGTTGTCAGCCGACACCACGGTAATTTTAGGCAACGATATTTTAGGTAAACCCGCCAATCAGGATGATGCATGCCGCATGCTGGCACGGCTATCCGGGCAGACCCATTCCGTCCACACCGCTGTGGTGCTGGCGCACGGCGATCAGCTGCTGGAAGATGTTTCCATTACCCAGGTCCGGTTCAAACCACTGTCAACGATAGAAATCGAAGCCTATTGCGCTTCCGGCGAGCCTATGGGCAAAGCCGGTGCATATGGCATACAGGGTAAGGCGGCCGTGTTTATTGAACATATCGCAGGCAGCTACACCGGTGTCATGGGCTTGCCGGTGTTTGAAACCTGGCGGCTGTTAAACGCCCTGGCCTCCTGAGTCATTTGCCAACTGGCGTATCGACATGATCGGTACGACCGACTGAAGCCTGACCGCCCGCCATCCTGCGCGCAGAGCGCCACAGCCAGGGGATAAGCGGCCAGAACAGCATGACCAGCGCCAACGTGGTTATCGTCCCAACCAGTCCGTTCGACCAGAATACATGCAAACCGGTATCAGGTCCCAGCATGGATTGACGGAATGCATCTTCCATGCGGTCGCCCAGCACCAGTGCCAGAATCATGGGAGCCAAAGGGTAAGACAGCTTTTTCAGCACATAACCCACTACCCCGAACAGCAACATAAACCAAACATCCAGCATCGCGCTATGCACGGAATAGGCGCCAATAGCGCACACAACAATAATAATGGGCGCAACAATAGCAAAGGGAATACGCAGAATCGCTGCAAACAGGGGCACGGTGCTAAGCACCAGAATCAAGCCCACAAAATTGCCCAGATACATACTGGCGATCAGCCCCCAAACAAATTCTTTCTGTTCGACAAACAACAACGGCCCTGGCTGCAGGCCCCAAATCATCAAGCCGCCCAACAACACCGCTGCCGTCGCCGAGCCAGGAATACCAAGCGCCAGCATAGGCAGCAAGGCAGACGTTCCCGACGCATGGGCTGCCGTTTCAGGCGCAATGACGCCTTCTATTTCGCCGGTACCGAACTTGTGCCCATTACGCGAAAACCGCTGTGCCAGCCCGTAACCCATGAACGATGCCGCAGTGGCTCCGCCCGGCGTCACGCCCATCCAGCACCCTACCAGAGTGCTGCGAACCAGCGTCATCCAGTATTTCGGCATTTCCTTCCAGGTTTGCAACACCACTTTCAGATTGATCTTTCCGTTCTTGCCCTCGAACGCCAAGCCTTCTTCCATGCTGACCAGAATTTCGCCAATCCCGAACAAACCAATGACCACCACCAGGAAGTCAACGCCGCGCAACAGTTCGGACCAGCCAAACGTCATCCGCAGCCCGCCGCTGATGGTATCCATGCCGATTGCCGCCAGGCCAAAACCCAGCATCATGGATATCACTGTCTTGAAGGGCGTCTTCTTGTCGGTTCCGACAAAGCTGCAAAAGGTAAGCAGGAACACTGCAAAGAATTCAGGCGGACCGAACCTGAGCGCAAACTTGGACACCAGCGGCGCCAGGAAAGTGATCAGCAACACGCCCGACAACGCGCCGAAAAAGGATCCGGTAAAGGACGCCGTCAGCGCATTCCCCGCCTTGCCTTGCTGGGCCAGCGGATACCCATCAAAGGTAGTTGCCACCGATGAGGTCTCGCCCGGGATATTGAACAAGATCGACGTGATCGCCCCTGCAAACAAGGATCCCCAATAAATGCATGACAGCATGATAATGGCGGACGTCGGCGGCATGGTAAATGTAAGCGGCAACAGGATCGCAACACCGTTGGGCCCACCAAGCCCAGGCAACACACCGATGATGACTCCCAGTACCAGACCGATCAGCATCATGCCGATGTTGTACCAGCTTAATACGGTGGCAAACCCATGAAATAACGCATTGACTTCATCCACTTGGCAATTCTCCTGCCGTTGGTTTCAATAACCGAATAAGGCCTCGAGCGGACCTTTGGGTAGCGGCACCATGAACTGAATCTCAAACATCCAGAACAACAGCAGGTTGACGCCCACGCTGATCAGTATCGTCTTAAGCCAGTTGATCTTGCCCAGCACACGCATGAAAGCTGCAATAAAAAATACAGAGGCAAGGTAAATGCCAAGAAACTGTATTGCCAGCACATAAAGCGCTGTCGGCAGCAACACCATCAGCACCAGCCTGAATCTGGCCCAACTGACAAAAACCGTGTGATTGCGTTGCTTGCCGAATAACGACTTGAGCAACACGGCCAGCCCTGCTATGCACAAGATAAGGCCGATATGAAAAGGGAAGTAGCCCGACTCGGGCCCATCTGCTGCCCAGCTTGAACCGATACGGTGGTTGTCCACCATCATGACGACGCCAATCGCAAAGATCACGACTGCTGTTATGGCATCGACGACGCTATAGGACAACCCGCCTCCCGGCGGGCTATCGCCTGTTTGCTCGTGCTTCATTCAGGCCCCCTGCATTATTTCTTGCTGGCCAGTCCGGCCTCCTGCATCAAGGCCTTGTGCTTAGCCTCGTCCTTTTTCAGGAACTCCACATAATCGTTGCCAGTCAGGTACTGCCCATTCAACGCCTGCTTGGCCAGATAGTCTTTCCACTCTTGCGTTTCGACCACTTTCTTAAGCAGATCGGCGTAATACGTAACCTGCTCGGGTGTCGTATCGCTAGGCAGGAAAAAGCCGCGCAACATCTGATACTGAACGTCGTAGCCGGCTTCCTTACATGTGGGAATATCGCTCCAGGACAGGTCTTTAGTGACTTTTTCTTTATAGACCATGCGTTCATCGGAGAATACGCATAAAGCACTTATTTGACCGGCACGCCATTGAGCGATATTTTCACTGGGGTTATTGACGTTGGATTGGGTATGTTTGCCTACCAACTGGGTGGCCGCTTCGCCGCCGCTTTTATAGGGCACGTAGGTAAATTTGACGCCCGCCGCTTTTTCCAGTGCAACGGTGATGATTTGGTCTTCACGCTTGGCGCCCGTCCCGCCCATTTTGAAAGAACCTGCTGGCGCGGCTTTCACGGCCTTCAGGTAATCTGCCGCAGTCTTGTAGCCATCTTCGGCGTTGGTCCAGAGCAGGAATTCGTCTTGCGCAATCATGGCAACCGGATTCAGATCGGTCCAGTTAAACGGTAAATCGACAGCGATAGGCAATGTGTAAATAGCAGAAAAAGCAACCATCAGCTTATGCGGATCACCCTTGGAAGCTTTGGTGTCCATAATGCCTTCGGCCCCGCTCGCTCCGCCCTTGTTCAAGACCAGCGTGGACTGCTTCATCAACTTATGCTTGAGGATGATGCTTTGGATCGTCCGGGCCATTTGGTCGGAAGCGCCGCCCGCCCCGGCGGGCACAATGATTTCGACCGTTCGTGTGGGTTCCCAGGCGGCATGGACGGGAGCCATGCCAAAGCAGGCCAGTACAGCCAGCGACGAAAGCAAATAGGTTTTTCTTGGTAGCCTGCGAGTTAGATGCTTCATGTGGTGTCTCCTCCGGTTGGTGCTACGAAAACGGTCTACGCAGCTCGCGTCAAGGCCGCCGTACTTGATTCACTCAGGTAATCCATGGCTGCTTGCACCCCGCCTTTTTTATGCGGTATTGCCGACATTTCCAAGCCCATTTCGACACCTGCCAACGTGCCGCATAAAGTCAGCTCGTTCAGGTCCCCAAGATGGCCGATCCGAAAAACCTTATCGGACAGTTTGCTTAGCCCCTGACCCAGCGACATATTGAAGTGTGTCAGAACAGTCTTTCGAAATGCATCGGCGCTATGGCCATCAGGCATGACCACCGCAGTCAGCGCGGAACTGTATTCGTCCGGGTTCAGGCATAGGATCTCCAGCCCCCAAGCGCGTACCGCTCGCCGCGTTGCTTCTCCGAAACGATCGTGCCTGGAAAAAACATTATCCAGCCCTTCGGCAAACAACATTTCCAGGGCTTCATGCAGCCCATACAACAAGTTGGTAGCTGGTGTGTACGGGAAGTAGCCCGTCGGATTGATGGCAAGCATTTCCTTCCAATCCCAGTACGAACGCTGCAGCGTCGCGCTACCGGACGCCGCCAGCGCCTTGGCGCTGATTGCATTGAAAGACAAGCCCGGAGGCAACATCAAACCCTTTTGCGACCCGGCAACCGTTACATCGACGCCCCACTCATCATGGCGATAATCCATGGAGCCCAGCGAGGAAATCGTGTCAACGAGCAGCAAAGCGGGATGCCCACTGCTGTCGATGGCCTTGCGCACCGCAGCAATATTGCTGGTGACACCAGTCGCGGTTTCGTTATGGACCGCGCAGACCGCTTTGATTTGATGTGCCGTGTCGGCCTTTAAGCGCGCTTCGATTTGTGCGGCATCAATGCCATGTCGCCAATCGCCCGCCATAAACTCGACCTGCAATCCGAGTTTGCTGGCCATTTTTTTCCAAAGCGTCGCAAAATGGCCGGTTTCAACCATCAGCACATGATCGCCGGACGACAAGGTATTGACCAATGCCGCTTCCCACGCGCCAGTTCCAGATGCGGGATAAATCACCACATCCGCCTTGGTCTTGAACACCTTCTTCATTCCTGCCAATACTGACTTGCCCAGCTCACCAAATTCTGGACCACGATGATCAATGGTGACATTGTCAATGGCACGCAGCACACGGTCGGGCACATTGGTGGGACCAGGAATCTGCAGAAAATGACGCCCGGACGGATGGGAATGCAACGGAATCATGGATAGCCTCACGCGTTACTTGGTATACAAGATACAAATTTCAGTGAATAATAAACAGTAAGCGGGCAGTAGGCAAGCATAATTTATGCTGCATCACAGTATAAAACTGAACAAAATTAGCTTACAATTAAGCGAATAGGAGTGTTTTCCATAGAGTGCTGCTATATATACGCTTTGCTTGCACGACAAGCAATCATCCCCCTTGTTTTGTATACCAAATGAAATTCGAACAATACGCCAGCGCGATCGACGCATCATCAACAACAGAGGCCAACACCGCCTCGCCGGTTGATCGGCGCACTCTACCTACAGCAGTCGCCGCCAGCCTGCGTGAAATGATTATTGAAGGCGCACTCCCCGCCGGCACGCGGCTGAACGAACGCGCCTTATGCGACCAACTTCAAGTGTCGCGTACACCGCTACGCGAGGCATTCCGTCTCCTTGCCGCTGACGGTCTCGTTCAGATCCAGCCGAACAAAGGCGCCCAGGTTATTGCCTTATCCGAAAAAGACATCCGTGAAAGTTTCGAAGTCATGGGCGCCCTTGAAGCGCTTTCCGGCGACCTTGCCTGCCAACATATTACTGATCAGGAAATCGCCGAAATCCAGGCTCTTACCTTTGAAATGCAGGCCTGCCATGCCCGCCGCGATCTTCCTGCTTATTACCACGTCAACCGCGAGATTCATGACCGCATCAATGCCGCGGGAAAAAATCAATTGCTATCCCAGGTTTACACCACGATCAATCTTCGTCTGCAAAACCTGCGCTTTCGCTCCAACTTGAACCACGAAAAATGGGACAAGGCCATGCTCGAACATATCGACATGGTCAACGCCCTGATCGCACGGGATGGCGCCCGGTTGGCGTCCATCATGCGCACCCACCTCAAACGCAAAGGCGAAGCCGTGCTCGAAGGCCTGAAGCTCGGATCGTCCAGCCCCCCTTGACCCAGCTTGACCGCATCAAGCGAGACCTGAAGCAGGAACCCGATGAACGCTCCTTTAACTCAGCAGTCTGTACTTCACTCAACCACAGACCTGAAAGAATTCGCGGCTCGCCTGCAGCTTGAGGCGGAAGGCGAGGTCTTATTCGATAGAGGCTCCCGAGGGCGTTACGCTACCGATGCCTCCATTTACCAAATCGAGCCGTTGGGCGTACTGATTCCCAAAAGCATCGACGACGTACGGGCAGCGCTCAGCTTGTGCCGGCAATTCAATATTCCCCTATTGGCGCGTGGCGCCGGCACATCGCAATGCGGCCAAACCGTTGGCGCAGCCTTGGTCATCGACAACAGCAAGTATTTGAATGCCATCAGCGACCTTGACCTTGACGCCATGACCGTCGCGGTTGAGCCAGGCACGGTGCTTGATCACTTGAATGCCTGGCTGAAGCCACATGGCGTGTGGTTTCCGGTCGACGTCAGCACCGCAGCGCAGTGCACACTGGGCGGCATGGCCGGCAATAACTCCTGTGGATCGCGGTCGATCGCCTATGGCAACATGGTGCATAACGTGCACAGTATCGATGCCCTGCTGTCTGATGGCACCGAAGCCGTTTTCTGCGACGAACGGCACATGCAGAGTCAAGGACCACGGATCACCCAGATCTTGAAAGGCCTGCACACAATTGCCGAGCGCGAGCAAGAACAGCTTCAACTCCAAGTACCGTCAGTCATGCGTCGGGTCGGGGGTTATAACCTCGACATCTTTCACCCGCAAAGCGAAAGGCCTTATAGCGCTGATGGCAGCGTCAACCTGGCACATCTTCTGGTTGGCAGCGAAGGCACACTCGCCTACTCAAAAAAAATCACACTAAAGCTCGCCCCGCTACCAGCCAACAAAACGCTGGGCGTCGTCAATTTCCCCAGCTTCTATCAGGCAATGGACTTAACCCGCCATATCGTCAAGCTGACACCTTGCGCGGTAGAGTTGGTGGATCGCACCATGATAGATCTGGCCCGCAGCAACCCTGCGTTCAGGCCGGTAATAGATAAAGCGATCATAGGCGAACCTGAAGCCATTTTGCTGGTCGAATTTGCCGGCGAATCCAAGGCGGAACAGCTTGGCAAACTAGCCGAACTCGTCGAATTGATGGGAGACCTGGGGCTGCCAGGATCCGTCGTCGAGATGAGCGACGCCGCCGCCCAGAAATCATTATGGGAAGTGCGCAAGGCTGGTTTGAACATCATGATGAGCATGCGCGGCGACGGTAAGCCGGTTTCCTTCATCGAAGACTGTGCAGTGCCGCTGGAACATCTGGCCGAGTACACCAGCAAACTGACCGAGGTATTTCAGAAGCACGGCACGCGAGGCACTTGGTATGCCCACGCATCGGTAGGCACGCTGCATGTACGCCCCATTCTGGACATGCGTGCCGGCGGCGCAGAAAAAATGCGTGCAATCGCCCAGGAAGCCGCCGAGCTGGTGCGTCAATACAAAGGGGCCTTTTCAGGCGAACACGGCGACGGCCTGGTACGTAGCGAATGGGTGTCATGGCAATTCGGCCCACGGTTGACCAAGGCATTTGAAGACATCAAGGATCTCTTCGACCCCGACGGCCTGATGAACCCAGGCAAGATCGTCCGTTGCAGCAAAATGGATGACAAGTCCCTGTTCAGGTTTGCGCCTGGGTATAAAACCATCGCCTTCATGCCGGCGCTGGACTGGTCCGCCTGGAACGTAAGCAATGACCCAGCTACTGACACGACCACAGCGCCAGGAACCGGAGGCGACCCTACGCATGGATTCTCCAAAGCGGTTGAAATGTGCAACAACAACGGCCATTGCCGCAAGTTCGATGCCGGCACCATGTGCCCCAGCTACCGCATTACGCGGGATGAACAGCACTTAACCCGCGGACGTGCCAATACTTTGCGTCTGGCGCTATCGGGCCAGTTGGGCCCTGATGCCTTCACGTCCGATGAAATGCGGGAAACGATGGACTTATGTGTCAGTTGCAAAGGCTGTAAGCGCGACTGCCCCACTGGCGTGGACATGGCCAAAATGAAGGTTGAATTTCTTTATCAATGGCAGCGCAAACATGGACTTAAATTCAAAGACAGGCTTATCGCGACATTGCCCCATTGGGCCCCGTGGGCAGCCCGCATTCCTTTCCTGTTCAATCTGCGGGACACCATTCCCGGTGTAGCCGCGTTGACCGAACGCTATCTCGGATTTTCCGCAAAACGCGCCTTGCCAAAATGGCGCAGCGACACCTTCTTGAAGCACGCCGATACGACCGACGCCGAAACAGCCGATGTCGTGCTATTTGCCGATACCTTCAATAATTATTTTGAATCCGAGAATGCACGCGCGGCTTACAAGGTGCTTCAAGCCGCTGGCTACCAAGTGCATATTGCCAAACCGCTGGCAAATGACGCAACCCCCAAAAGGCCACTTTGCTGCGGCCGTACGTTCTTGGCGGCAGGCATGGTCGACGAGGCAAAAAAGGAAGCTCGCCGAGTGGTAGAGGCGTTGCAGCCTTTCGTAAGCCGCGGCATTCCAGTCGTCGGCCTCGAGCCATCTTGCCTGTTGAGCCTGCGTGATGAATTCCTGGTAATGGACCTGGGCGACGACGCGCAGCGTCTGGCAAGCAACGCTTTTCTTTTCGAAGAGTTCCTGGCGCGTGAAGAGGTGACCGCAAGACTGAAACCTAAGTTAGGCCCGCTGCCTGAAAAACGTGCGTTACTACACGGGCATTGCCATCAAAAGGCATTCGATGCCGTAAGACCCATACAACAAGTGTTGGCGCTGATCCCAGAACTAAAAACAGAACTGATCGAGTCCAGTTGCTGCGGCATGGCCGGCAGCTTCGGTTATGACGCAAGTCATTATGATGCTTCGATGAAGATGGCTGAACTTTCGTTGCTGCCGGCTATTCGCAAAGCGGAGCCTGGCACACTGCTGATTGCGGATGGAACCAGTTGCCGTCATCAGATAGCAGATGGCCTCGCGCATGACACGGTTAACAATCGTGCTCTACATGTAGCCTGTGTGCTGGAGCGCGCACTGATATCTTGATTGAGTCGCGGTATCCCTTACCGCGTGCGTATCGAGCGCGCAAACAAAAACCCCCAGCCTTTTTAA
>NZ_JBEBUX010000011.1:0-52345 GCF_040393045.1 Pollutimonas bauzanensis
TAGTACAGAGATAGTCACAACTAATCAGGTATTTTTACAATTCAGGAAAAATAAGACTATCGCGATGGAGTTGTGAGCCCTGCGACTTGCCGCAGGGCGTTCTCGAACGTGTCGGGAGTTTGTCCTCCCTGGATAAGATGCCGATCATTCATGATGATGGCAGGTACAGAATTAATTCCCTGTTCCGCATAAAAACGCTCGCGCTCGCGGACATCGGTGGCGTATTCATCTGAATTGAGAATCTCGCCGGCGCGCTGGGCATCAAGTCCGGATTCGATACAGAGCCTGAGCAGCACATCATGCGCGCTAGGGTTCTCGCCGTCGGTGAAGTAGGCTTTCAACAGTGCACGCTTCAGTTCTAATTGATGCCCTTCAAGGCCGGCCCAGTGCAAGAGCCGGTGCGCATCGAACGTATTGTATGTATGCGTGCGCTTGTCCATATTGAACGTAAAACCGACTTCACTGCCACGTGCCGTGATAGCTTCACCATTGCTGCGCACTTGTTCCGGCGTCATTCCATACTTGCGTGAAAGCCGCTCTATGGTGTCCTGCCCCTCAGGCGGCATATCCGGATTGAGCTCGAAAGGTTGAAAATGAATCTCGGCCTGGACTTCGCCATCAAGCCGAGCCAGTGCCTGCTCCAGCGAGCTGAGGCCCACGGCGCACCATGGACAGGAAACATCAGAAACAAAATCGATCTTAATCCGGGTAGTCATATACAGCTCCTGTAAAGGGAATAAATATAGTTTAGTCCCTCTGCAGAAGCCTTACCTAGCCCCTAGCCCGCAGGCTTAGTCGCCTTGATCATGGTCATGGCCCCGGCAATCATGCTGCCCATATCGCCCATATTGGCGGGCAATATCAAGGTGTTGTTCTTCTGGGCAACTTCCTTGAAAGCGTCGACATAGCGTTCGGCCACGCTCAGGTTAACGGCGTCCATACCACCAGGAGCTTGGGTAGCTCGTGCGACCCGCTCCAGGGACTCGGCGGTAGCCTGTGCGATCGTCAGGAGCGCCTGGGCTTCGCCCTGAGCGTAGTTAATCATGGATTGCTGCTCGCCTTCGGACTTCAGGATGGCCGCCTGGCGGTTACCCTGAGCAATATTGATGTCTTCCTGCTTTTTACCTTCGGATTCAGTTACCAGTGCGCGCTTGGTACGTTCCGCAGTGATCTGCAATTGCATGGCGCGCAAGATCTCGTCGGGTGGCGTCAAGTCACTAATCTCGTAGCGCAGTACCTTCACGCCCCAGTTGGTGGCGGCTTCGTCCAGCGCCTTCACTACGGCCAGATTGATCAGGTCGCGTTTTTCAAAAGTTTCGTCCATTTCCAGCTTGCCAATCACAGAACGCAATGACGTCTGGGCGAGATTGGAAATCGCCAACACGTAATTGGTGGAACCGTAGGAAGCCTGGCGTGGATCGGTGACTTGGTAGTAAAGCACTCCATCCACCTTCAACTGTGTGTTGTCTTTGGTGATACACACTTGGCTGGCAACATCCAGCACCATTTCTTTAAGCGAGTGGCGATAAGCCACCTTTTCCACGAAAGGAACCGTAAATCCCAATCCAGGAGACAGTACGCGATCAAACCTCCCTAAGCGTTCTACCACCGCGGCATGCTGCTGAGGCACGATCTGAATTGTGGATTTGATAATTACAAACACGACCAAAGCCGCAATTATCCAGAAAGATAGCGTCATTACATAAGCGTCCATAGGGGATCCAATAAGAAAAGAGATGAGGACGTTTGGAACTTCAAACGTCTAATGTTGAGTATCCGATGCGGGATACTGACCTGGACGCAAAATTAGCGTCAGACCTTGCACTTCGTGAATATAGTGTTCACCAGGCTGCATTGGTTGGTCAACGTCTATTCGCGCGCTCCAGTTAGCGCCCCGATAAAACACCCTGACCTGTCCATTTTCGTCCCAAGCGTCCACCATGACGCTTTGGCCTATGTCTTGCACGACATTGGGATTGGACTGAGTAGGCACGTGACCTTTGGACTGACGATAACGATGCAGCACCACCAACCCTAGCAGCGACACGATCAAACCACTAACAATTTGCCACACCAAAGGTAAGCCCGCATACGCAGCGATACCTGATGCTACCAAGCCCAAGGCCACCAACAGCAAATAAAAGGTGCCCGTAGCCATTTCCAATAACAGAAACAGCGCAGCTACGCCAAACCAAAACCACATGCCATATTCCTTATAAATTGTTTCTATTTTGGCACGGTAAGGCGTTTGTAAGGAGATTAATCACTAATGTATGCAATTAAGAAGCCCGGGATGGCAAAACCTATTGGTGAAGCTACCAACTAAAGTCTTGAATATTCGATGGTACGATTTGCGTCGACAAGCTAAGTTGTTATTTTGCAGGTAGCTGCCAATGAATAATGTATTTTATGGAAGGTCTACTTCTAATGATTTCAAGATAATGACATTTTGCGGCGACGGGCACGTCACTTATTATGAAACTCAGTCAAATCAAATATTTTATTGCTGTCGCCGAAGAGCTACATTTCGGACGGGCGGCACAGCGCCTGCATCGATCTCAGCCTCCCATTAGCAGGCAAATTCGCTTGTTAGAGGACGAGCTTGATGTTGAGTTATTCAAACGAAACACTCAAAGCGTGGCCTTAACACATGCTGGAAATGTTTTCCTTAAGGAGGTCCGGCCAGCACTGATCGCAATTCAAAATGCGGCAGATGCAGCAAAACGCGCAGCAGTTGGCCAAATTGGGACTCTTTCGATTGGCATGACGGCATCCATCATGTTCGGTATATTGCCTAGCATACTGACTGAATTCCGGCGGCGTTATCCTGAAATCGTTGTCAACCTACGCTTGGCAACAAAAGCCGAACAACTTGCTGCGGTGAAGGAGTGCCGGCTATCAGTTGGCTTGGTGCGCTCATTATCCCAGGATGCCGATTTATGTCACGAAGCACTACTCAACGAGCCTTTAGAAGTCGCTATGGGCCCAACTAATCCCCTTGCCGCCAAAGCGCAAATCCAGCTTGCTGAGTTGGTCAATGAAGACTTTATTTTGTATCGTGGCCATTCGCCTACAAGCTTGGCCGACACGATTATTAGTGCCTGTCATACTGCGGGATTCAGCCCACGCATCATTCAGGAAACCGATGATATGCAGTCTGCCGCTGCCCTTGCAACCTTGGGTATCGGTATCACGCTGGTTGCCTCGTCGTTGACTCAACTGGGCTTACCCGGACTCGTCTGCAGACCTATACTGCAAAACGGGACGCCACTCACCATCCCGCTGTACGCCGTGTATATGCGTTCAGAAATGAGCATCGAACTTACGGCATTTTTATCACTTGTCCGCACCATGTGCCAAACTCTGGATAAACACGTATAAGGTTTACTGCGTCTGAATATTCAGTTCACGTATCAGTTTCCCCCATTCATTACTATCGCGCTGCATAGTGTCACTTAACGATTGCGTATTGCCCTTCATCGGCTCGACCTTGATTGCAGCGAAGCTCTCGCGCACCTTGGGATCCTGCAGACTCTCGGCCACTATAGCTGCTACCTTTTGCAATCCCTCTTGTGGAAGATCCTTGGGGGCCAATAAGGCGTACCACCAATCCACAGCATAATCAGTCAGCGCATTTTCCGCGATAGTAGGAATATCAGGAAAGGCCTTCGTCCGCGCCGAGGTGGCAACCGCCAATGGCCTAATCCGCCCATCCGCAACAAAAGGCGCAACTGAGGTTGTGCTGTCAAACATGATATCAATGCGTCCCGACACCAAATCAGTCATGGCAGCCACCGAACCACGATAAGGAACATGCGTAAGTTCAATTCCAGCCTTTGCTGCAAACAACGCAGCGGTCATATGCAGAGAACTGCCTACACCGGCCGACCCATAGGTTAGTTTGCCTGGATCGGCCTTGGCAGCATCAATAATATCCTGCACTGTTTTATAAGGTGAGTTTGCAGGCACAACTACCACATTAGGCACGACACCAACCGGCGCCAAAGCACGGAAGTCGCCGAGTGCATCGTATGATATTTTGGGGTTCAGGGCCGGCACCATGACATGCCCCATCGCAGTCATCAGCAACGTATGACCGTCCGTAGACCGCGCTACTGCCTCCGTACCTATGATGCCGCCCGCACCGGCGCGGTTCTCGACCACCACAGATTTTTTAAGCCCGGCTTCCAGGTAAGGAGCAAGAATTCGTGTCATGGTATCGATCGCCCCGCCTGGAGGAAAGGGCACAACAATACGCACTGGACGCTCGGGCCACGCTTTAGCAAAACTGGTGGAAGGCCCGGCAACAGAAAGAAAAGCCACTATAAAAATGACAGTCATCATATTGATGATGCGTCGAAGCGATACCGCTGAAGTCAGTGCTTCATCCCGAGAAAAACATACATAAAAGGGTCTCTTCATCATATCTCCGTATCGTTATATTTTGGTCTGATGACTGTTTTGCACAGCACATTCGCTATTAATCATTGACGAACAATCAGACCATCCACCGCTATGCCTCCACGGGCATGCAGAATAATGGGGTTAATGTCTATTTCCAAAATTTCATCTGCCAAATCGTTCATCAGTTCTGAGACCCTCGTTACGAGTCCGACAAAGTGATCTATATCAGATGGCATGGCGCCACGCAGCCCATCCAGCAAAGGACGCATACGTAGACCATTTAGCGAATTTCGGACCTCAGCACTACTGATCGGCGCCAAACCGACCGCCACATCGCGCAATACTTCGACCTGTGTGCCACCAAAACCGAACACGACGATCGGCCCGAATTGTGGATCCTGGCGTGCGCCGATGATCATTTCGATGCCTTGCGGCACCATTTTTTGAATACTGATACCTGCAATCTCTACCTGCAGTTCGAACCCCTGAACCGCCGTCATAATTTCATCGTAAGCCTGGGCCACAGATGCTGCATCTCTCAGACTTAGCTTGACCCCACCAACATCCGATTTATGCCGAATTTCAGCAGCCTGAACTTTAGCCACGACTGGAAAGCCCATTTTTTCAGCGGCGGCAATAGCCTGAGCTGCGGTTGTGCATAGCACTTCTGGTACGACATCGATACCATAAAACTCAAACAGCTTTTTGGCTTCGCCTTCAGTCAAGACGCTAGCATTTTCAAACGACTGAATATAACGGCGCGCAGCATCACGCGCATCTTGGGCTATTAGTACAGATACTTCCTGCGAGAGCAGAGCCTGGCGACGCGCATAGTCAAACCAAAACTGATATGCATGCATGCAACGATCAAGAGAACGAAACACGGAAATTCGGCGACTGGCATCGTAAACCCGTGAACCAATACCTTCGTACCATTCATTCATCCAAACCAGCGACAACGGTTTATCGATTTTAGATGCCAGCGCATCAAGCCCTTCAGCGCGTCTAATAGCGGCTTCGCCGTGCGCCGATGGCATCAGAATTGCCAAACCGGCAAACCCAGGGTCGTCGGCAAAAATGCGCACACATTCGCCATAAAGCTCTTCATCTCGTATCGATTCGGCGGTAATGTCCGCTGGGTTGGCAATACTGGCGAATGCGGGCAATCGCTGGGACAAAGCCTCTACTGTTGCAGGGGTAGGTGTTGGTAGGCATAAACCGTATTTATCAGCCTTATCAGCTGCCATCACAACCGATCCACCTGAGCCCGAAATAATCCCAATGGCCGAGCTTGACGGCTTGCCAACACGAGAAAAAAACACGGCCGTCTCCAACAGTGCCTCGAAGGTGTCCACTTCGATAACACCTGTCCGCTCGAATAAAGCGCGATATGTTGCGGCATCGCCCGCCAGCATGCCCGAATGAGACAGTGCCGCCTTCTGCCCTGACGCTGTAACACCAATTTTATAGATCACAACGGGTTTGCCAGCGCGAAATGCTCGCTCTAGGGCTGTACGTAGGCGACGGCCATTGGGCACGCTTTCAAATATCGAGGCAATGGCCTTGGTATTCGGGTCGTCTACTAAATAATCGATCAGGTCGGCAATATCCACGTCACAAGAATTGCCGGTAGATATAAGATGACTGAATCCCACCCCCCGGTGCATGGCCTGAAAGACCACGTAGCCTAACGCACCACTCTGTCCAACCAAACCGACATCACCCGGCACCATGGGCAAGTCCTTGATGCTGGGTAATATATTACAGCTCGCCCCCGACCGGACGTTGACCATACCTGTACAATTCGGGCCCAACACACGAATACCATGCGTTGTAGCGATATCAGTGATGCGACGCTGCAACAGCGTACCTTCGTCCGTTCCGATTTCCGAAAAGCCAGAAGAAAACACGATTGCACTAGGTATCCCGCACGCCACCGCTTGCAACAACACCGACTCCACCTGATGGGCAGGTACTGCAATCCCCACGCAATCAGGTCGTTCAGGCAACTCGGCCAGGCTGGGATAGCAGCGATACGCATTCACTTCTGAATACTGCGGATTGACTGGAAAAACCTTGCCTTTGTAATGCTTTGCAAGATTGCGGAGTACTGCCCCACCAAACGACCCTGGCTTTGGCGACGCGCCTACGATGGCGAGTATTTTCGGATTAAGTAGCGATGTCAAAGCCGCCGACGGCGTTAGCGGGACTTCTGTAACGTTCTGCATTTCTACGAGTTCCATCTCAGACCCACCCTCTCTTCAGCCAGCGCCCACCGTCCACGGTCAAATCGCAACCCGTAATGAAATTGCCTGCAGGTGAAGCAAGATATGCGCACGCCTGGGCAATATCATCGGTCTGGCCAAAGTGCCCCAGTGCCATGCGTTCACGCTCTTTTTCGGCTTCGTTACGAGCTTCGTACAAACGGCGCACGCCCTCGGTATTTTCAATGGGACCCGGCAGCACGTTGTTTAAGCGTATCCCATGCGGCCCCCATTCGACAGCTAAGCTGCGCGTCAAGGCAGTTACACCAGCTTTCGCAGATGCCGCGTGCGCACTGCCTGGCCAACCAGAAGCGGCCTGTGCCAAAGAGATATTGATAACGCGCCCGCCCCAGGTAGAGCGCTTGAGCGCCTGAAATGCAGCGTGACAAAAATTGAAAGTGCCATTTAGGTCAATATCAATGACAGCCCGCCAGCCATTCGGCGTCAGTTCTTCGAAGGGACAATGAAAATTCCCTGCGGCGTTGTTCACCAATACATCGATGCCACCGAATTGCTCCACGGTTTGCTGCACCACACCTTGGACGCTGGCATGATCACGGACATCCGCAGAGACCGTCAATATCTGTGCACCGGTCGACGCCAAGGTTTGACGAGCCTCTTCAAGCTTGTCAACCTTCCGCCCAACCAACACTAGATTCGCTCCTAGCATCCCAAAAACTTCAGCAATGCCCAGACCGATGCCGGAACTACCCCCCGTTATAATGGCCGTCCGGCCTATCAGTAAGTCATCGCGAAATACTAGCCGTACGTTCTGAGCACTAGATGTGCCTTCGGCTTGACCATCCATATTCATACCTGCTCCTTACTTATCTTATTTGAAACTTTCTGAAGATAAGTATAGAGACGCGGGCAGGCATGCTAATTCATTCGAAGCATCGCTTAATACAAAATACGTATGATGCTTCTCAACTGCTGGGACGCGACTCAGCGCTCTTTTAGATCGTCTAGTTACCCTCCCCTTTTTAACGTTTTTTTGGGGGAGTCACCTTTCCACCCGTATCAATGCAGTCAAGCAGCAGCCTTGCTGACCGCGGGAATCATCCTCTGGAATTCGGCGATTCTCAACCTGCACGGCTCGTTAACGGCACAAAATATCGGGACTCGAGCATGACCCTTCTAGCAATTTCTACTAGCCCGGTAATGCCTTCCGATCGCATTGTTTTGGGAAAAGCTGCGCATATCTGTAATGGCGAAAAAGGGGTTTGTTGCCGATAACTCACCACGGATCCGCGTTGAATTTCATCTCGTAACATGCAGGTTGGAAGCACCCCCAGCCCAACACCGCCAGCCACCAGGCGCGCGAGCATAGCAAGACTATTACACGTGCTCACGTTAAGCGCTGCCCCACCCTCCTTATCCCACCAGTTGGCCATCGTTTCGTGCAGGGGCGAAGGCTTGGGCACGCAAAGAATGGTGGATGCACCGAGCGTTTGCGGGCTGACAAAATTCCCCTGCAGCTGTTTGGCGCGGCTGCCCATCCAGGCAACAGGGGCGAGCGCTAAAGGCTCGACATGCATATGCGCCGGATAACCCGGATCGGCCAAAAACGCCATGTCCAATCGGTTAGCCGCTAGTTCCTCCAAGAGCACAAAACTGTTGCTCACCGTGAGTTCGACTTTGAGTCGAGGATAGCGCTCACCAAAAAGCGTAATGATCTTGGGCAGCACCGCGATCGCAATCGTCTCGGAAGACCCTACTCGGAGCGTACCCTGTAGGGGATCGCCAGTACGAAGCCGCGTCTCGAGTTCGTCCAATAACTTCAAAATTTGCTCGGTGTACTGAATAGCCACCACGCCATCAGCGTTGGGCTTGGCCGAACGTCCGTCGCGCTCAAAAAGCTTCTTGCCAAGTGCCTCTTCAAGATCACGCACACGAAGCGAGATGGTGGGTTGGGTCACATTGATGTGGCGCGCCGCCGCCTGAAAGGAGCCCAGTTTTGAGATTGCTGCCAGCGCTTCGATCTGAGCAAGTGAATACCGACGCATTGGAAATTCCTATATAAATCTCACAAAAAGTTTAATTAGTTTAATACGTTGCGCATTGCTAGGATAGCGTCATACACACATGAGAGAGTGAATATGAGCAAGACAAAAGAGCTACGCGATGCAATCTACGCACCCGAAATCCTTGTACAACCGGGCGTCTATGATGGATTCAGCACTCGCTTAGTTGAATACATGGGCTACAAAAGCGCCTTTATTACAGGTAGCGGTGTGAGCGAAGCGCGTCTGGGCCAGGTTGATGTAGGCATCATGGGCATGGAAGAGAACGTTGCGGCCGTAAGAAGCATTGCGGCCTGCTCAAGCCTTGCACTTCTTGCCGACGGAGACACAGGCTACGGAAACGCAATCAACGCTTATCACACCGTGCGGGCCTTTGAGCGTGCTGGGGCGGCTGGCATCATGCTAGAGGATCAAGTCTGGCCCAAACGCTGTGGTCATATGCGCGGCAAGGAAGTGATCCCTCAAGACGAAATGGTACAAAAACTTCGCGCGGCCTGCGAAGCGCGGGTCGACAAGAATTTTGTCATCAAGTCGCGCACGGATACTCTGGCCACCAACGGACTGGATGAGGTAATTCGCCGCCTGAACGCCTACGCTGAAGCGGGTGCGGATCTGCTGTTTGCCGATGCCCTCATGGACGCAGAGCAAATCCGCACGGTTGCTGCCAACGTTTCCAAGCCCCTTTGCGTGAACATGGGCTTCGGCATTCGCCAGCGTTCAACCACCCCGCTGCTGTCAGCCGCGCAGTTACAAGAACTCGGAGTTGCAGTTGTCATTTACCCTCGGCTTCTGACCGCATGCGCGTTAGCCGGTATGAAAAAGGGCTTGGAAGTTTTGGGTGAGTCCCTCAGCACAGGTCAGGCCGCTGACCGTCCCGATCTAGCGGTGAGCTTTGAAGAGCTTAACGAAGTCATGGGTATGGGCGAGATCAAGCGTCTGGAAGAGGAGTTCCTCACCGCCGCGCAAAAAACCGCCAAGTACGGCAAAGAGCATACAGGTCCCGTCGACTTAGGAGCCATGCATGAATGAGCTGGCGGCGACTGCAAAAACGCTTCCTTCCGGCGCCGTGGACAGCCATGCGCATGTCATTAAAAAGGACATGCCGCTTGCAAACAACCGCCACTCTCAGCCGGCGCGCGATGCAAGCGTAGGGGATTACTTGAAAACGCTCGATGCGTATGGCGTCACCTACGGACTGCTAACAGCACCAAGCTTTTACGGATCGAATAATGAAGTGCTATTACACGCGCTCGATGAGGCGGCCGGCCGCCTTCGAGGCACCGCCATCGTTGAGCCCACGATCAGCGAAAGCACGCTTGCCTCCATGAAGTCCAAGGGCGTGTGCGGCATTAGGCTGAATTGGGTCAAGCGCGATGCCCTGCCCGACATCACGTCAAGTCAATACCAAGGACTGCTTGCGAAAGCCAGGAACCTGGGGCTTCACGTTGAGGTGTATCTAGAAGGCGAGCACTTGCCACCCATACTCAAAGCCATCAACGCGAGCGGCGCACGCGCGGTCATTGATCATTTTGGTCACCCAAAGGGTGAAGACGGAGTCGAAAGCGCTGGCTTTCATGCCCTGCTGGACGCCCTTCAGGCGGGGAACACGTGGGTTAAGCTCTCTGCGCCCTTTCGCCTTCGGGGTACCGACCCGCTGACGCTCGCCCAGAAAATCGTCGATCAATCCGGCGGCTCTCGCGCCGTGTGGGCCACCGATTGGCCGTGGGTGGGGTTTGAGGAAAAAATTACCTACCAGCAGTGCATTGACTCACTCTTTGCGTGCGTTCCAGACGAGGCAATCCGCAACCGCATTCTCGTTCAAAACGCTCATGAAATATTCGGATTTAATTCCTAGGGCAACCCGCAATGCGGGCTAACGTAACAGTCGATCTATCGGTTAGGAGACAACACCATGAATAAGTATAAACTTCTCGGCGCCGCCGTTTTAATAGCTTTCGCGCACGTATCAGTCGCCAAAGAGGTGGCAAAGCTCATCGTCCCAACCGCACCCGGTGGGGGCACCGACTCGCTCTTTAGAGCAATTGCACGATACGCCGAACCGCACCTTGATGCCACGCTTGTCGTGCAAAATTCAGGGGGCGCGGGTGGCGCGATCGGTGTGAGCCAATTGACCCGAGCAAAACCTGACGGCCTGACCATGGCAGGTGTGTGGATGGGACCTATTACGGTCGCGCCCCATACCATCAACACGACCTATGGCTTGGACGACTATATTCCGGTTATCCAGCTTGATGCAGCGCCGTACGTGCTGTGCGTGAGAGCTAACTTCCCAGCAAATAACGGCAAGGAACTTCTGGAAGAGCTCAAATCCAAGCCAGACACCTATACGTTCGGGACCGACGGGGTTGCAGGCCCCGGACAGCTGGCCGCCGAGCGAGTGTTCCAATCCTTTGGAGTCAAGGCGCGCGATATCCCCTACCGGGGCGCTGGCGAGACCATGCCAGCACTTTTAGGTAGTGTGGTCGACATCTATGTAGGCTCGATACCTCCGGCTGCTGCCATGGAAAAGAAGGGGGACATCAAATGCTTGCTGGCCACCGGCGCTGATCCGGTCAAAGCCCTTCCCCGTGCAACGAGCCTGGGAGAATTAGGGATCCCCGAGAAGGAAACCTTGCTTTGGCACGGCATCGTTGTGCCAGCTGGCACGCCCGATGAGGCAGTAGATCGCATTGCAGATGCCTTCGACAAGGCCGCCAGCTCACCCGAGATGGCTGAGTTCTTTGAGACGGCCGGGGTGGAGAAGAAAATACTGCGCCGCAAGGAGTTCTCTGAGCACATCAGAAAAGAATATGCGGAGCTTGGCAATCTGGTCCAAAGCCTAGGTCTTAAAAAACAATGACAATCATGCGGGCATCGTCTATCTCCGACAAGCAGCGTAACGAGGTAGCTAGCGCAGCGCAACGGGTTCTAGTGACGGGGGCTGCCCGCGGAATCGGGCTTGCGATTGCGCGAGCGTTTCTGTCTGACGGCGCGCGCGTTTTCGTGTGTGACAAAGATGAGCGCTCGCTCGCTGCGCTGGCGCAAAGCGATCCGCTATTGTTCACCGCGCACGCCGACGTAGCCGACCCTCAGTCGGTTGCAACGCTCATGAGCAAAGTCCGCCAGCAGTTTGGCGGCTTGGATGTCCTGGTTAATAACGCGGCCATCACCGGTCCCTTCGGGCCAGTAGAAGAGAACGATCCCACGCTTTGGGCCGCCGCCATCTCGGTGAACCTGGTGGGCCAGTTCAACTGCGCACACTACGCCGTGCCCCTTTTAAAATCTGTCCAGGGCGGCAGCGTCGTGAATATATCCTCGGTCGCAGGGCGTCTGGGCTACCCAATGCGTAGCGCCTACTCAGCCTCCAAGTGGGGCATTATCGGGTTCACACAAACCCTTGCGATGGAATTGGGGCCGCACTCCATTAGAGTCAATGCCATCCTCCCCGGCATCATCGACAACGATCGACACCAGGGGCAAGTGCGTGCGCAAGCTGAACGACTTGGCGTCAGCGTTCACACAATGAACCAAAGCTACCTGGATACCATCTCGATGGGAGAAAAAGCCAGTGAAGAGGAAGTCGCTGACCTGGCTGTCTTTATTACTTCCAGTCGCGGTCGACACATCAGCGGACAATCGCTCGGGATATGCGGCAACGTAGAAACAATGCGTAGGCGCTGACCAAAGTATCGCCATCGATATGCCAGGTGTACGCATAGCGACACACCTGGCATGTACCAGAAAACTAGGCGACTTGGAACGCTTCCCCACAAGGATCCAGCCTGATCCCAACTGGCAAATTCTTCCATGGCAATTGTTTCAGAATCATGGGCATGGAACCCGGTGCGGCGCCGACAATAATTTCTTCGGCGATGGGAGTGAAATCGGCACGGAAATGCACAGCACTTTTCACGACCAGAATAGCTTGTTCTGTAGGCTCGACACCAACAAATCGGAACATGGCCTGATCCGCCATTTGCACCTTTTGCGAAGCCAGTACAACGCGCACCCCTTCAATCAACAAGCAGGCTGAAAGACCCAAATCAAGCTTAAAGCCGTGGTAAAAAGGCCCGGTGGCTGCTGTCTTGCCGTCCGACAGGCGTTCGATTAAAAACTCGCCTTCAAAAGGCTGGTCGTCAGGAAGGCCCGCATTGCCACCGATAGCGATGCGGATGCGCTGGCCTTCGCCGGCTTCATGGATTTTTGCGGCCGCTGCGGGATCGATGATCAAGCCAATCGCAGCGCGTTCTGCCTTGTTGCGCAATAAGGCGCGCAGCATGCCCGTGGTATCGGAGTTACTGCCAGCGCCCGGATTGTCTTGGGCATCGGCAATGACGACTGGCTTGGAACTGGTCAGAGACTTTTCCATGGCGTATTTGACCGCTTCATCGGGGCTGTAAAGCTTACCGGCAAACAACGATTCCGCCGCATTGACGGCCGCTTCCAATTGGTCGGCCGCCGCGTTCGCGCTTGCCTGATCGTCTGCATACGCCCAGATTACGGGTGAACATTCCTTAAAGTCTGCAGCCGGAAAGCCAGTAGTGAAAGACACATGGGTAACGTCTTTTTCAATGTCCGCGAGCTGCTGGTACAGACCCTTGGACGGCTGAATGTCGGTGCACTGCCAACAAATAGGAATCAGGAAAGGCAAACGGCGTATAGCGACTTTAGATCGTTTCCCCGTCACCAGGCGGCGTTGCAGCTGCTGGTACGCCCGCGCACCGGTTTCCGCCATGTCGACATGAGGATAGGTGCGATACGCCACCAGAATGTCGGCCTCTTGAAGCATTTGGGAAGTCACATTGGCATGCAGATCCAAGCTAGCTACGATGGGCACATCGGGTCCGACCACAGCGCGCACCCGGCGCAACAGTTCGCCTTCGCCATCGTCGAAAGTTTGTGCCACCATCGCACCGTGCAAGTCCAAGTACACCGCATCGACCGGTAAGGCGGCACGGATGCCGTCGACAATCATTGCCGAAATACGTTCATAAGTGTCGGCAGCAACATGCGCCGATGGGCTAGCCGCGCACCATGTGGTGGGAATGACCCTATCACCCGAATCCAGCGCACATTTCACAAAGCCTGCGGCGGGAATATTGGCGCCGGCAATCGCCGGCCAAACTTCTTCGCCCGAGACCAGACCCGGCCAGCCGCCACCAGCCAGGAAGGCATCCCAATCGGCTAGATCAGGCGCAAAGGTGTTGGTTTCGTGTTGAAAACCGCCATAAACGATACGTAGCATATTTATTTCTGCCTTTTCATGAGTTTGTGTTTGCACCGTATGCTGGTGCCTGCTTCAAATTTTGGATCGTGGCAACCGTATTCGCTTACGCTTGAACCGGCCGGAAATTCTGGAAATCCCAACCTCGACCAGGCGCTGCGTTGATCAGGGCCTTGGTATAGCGTTGCTGCGGATGGCTTAACACTTGGCTGGCGCTGCCCGACTCAACAACTTTGCCCTGTTGCATTACTAAAATGGTGTCGCAAATCTGGGCGGCGACCCTAAGGTCGTGGGTGATGAATAACACCCCTACCCCAACGCGCTGGCGGACTTCCTCGAGCAAGTCCAGCACCTGGGCCTGAACGGAAACGTCAAGCGCAGACACAGCCTCGTCGGCAACCAGCACATCGGGTTCCATAACCAAAGCACGCGCAATGCAGATACGCTGGCGCTGGCCCCCAGAAAACTGATGCGGATAACGCTCCAACGTGTCGGCCGGCAGGCCCACCAGCTCCATCGCCCGCAAAGCCTGCTTGATGGCATCACTGCGCGCAGTGCCGTAATTGAGCAAGCCCTCGATAATCGAGTCACCCACCTGGCGCCTGGGATTCAGACTGCGGTAGGGATCCTGAAAAATAATCTGGATGCGTTTGCGTATGGGCATTAGCCGGCTGCGGCCCAGAACGGTAATGTCATCATCGTGCAATCTGATTTCACCCGAACTGGGGTCGATTAATCGAACGACGCAACGCGCCACTGTGGATTTCCCCGAACCGGACTCGCCGACAATACCCAGGATCTCGCCGCGACGCAGGGTCAGGGTGACATCACTGGCAGCCGCCACTTGTTCCGCTTTTTTGAATAGTCGTTTGGTCTTGTCGTAAAACTTGTTCAGGCTGCGAACTTTAAGAATGATTTCGCCCTCCGGTGCCGAACGTGTGCGGGGCGTGAGGCTAGGCACCGATGAAACCAGCATGCGGGTGTAGTCTTGAGCAGGATTCGCGAGTATCTGGTCGCGCGTTCCGGTTTCAACCACACTACCCTGATTCATGACAAGAATCCGGTCGGCGATTTCGGCCACTACACCAAAGTCGTGGGTAATAAATATAACGGCGGTGCCATGTTGGGTTTGCAACTCCCGAATCAAAGACAGAATCTGCTTTTGTGTAGTCACGTCGAGCGCCGTGGTGGGCTCGTCGGCAATAAGCAGTTTGGGCCGCAAGATCAGGGCCATCGCAATAACAATACGCTGACGCTGCCCGCCCGACAACTGATGCGGATAAGAATCGTAAATACGTTCTATATCGGGCAGATGCACGGACTCCAGCATTGCCAGCACCTGCCGACGCCTTTCCGCGGCACCGACTTTAGTGTGCAGCTTGAGTACCTCTTCGACCTGAGTGCCAACCCGGTGTACTGGGTTAAGCGCCGTCATAGGCTCTTGAAACACCATCGCAATTTTGGACGCACGCAGTTCGCGCATGCGACTGGCACTGACTTTCAGGATATCCTCGCCGTCGATTTCAATTTGTCCGGCAGTCGCAGACAATGTGTCTTTAGGTAGCAAACCCATTACCGCCAGCGACGTAACCGACTTACCCGAACCGGATTCACCGACAATGCAGAGCGTCTCGCCAGCGAAGACCTCCAGGCCCATGTCCTTAACAACCGGACGGCCAGGGGTGGCTTCGGCATTGCCAGAGCCGTTGCTTACGTTGACGGACAGCTTTCTTATGGTTAACACCGGAGCATCGCTGCGGATGCTGGCGTATTCGTGTGCGGACGGAGTCATGATTGGTTCCTGATATTCGTTCAAGGTACTCGCCTTACAGTCGACGCGACATGCGCGGATCCAGCGCATCGCGCATGGCATCGCCCAGTACATTGACGCTTAGCACGGTCAGTGAAAGCAGTATGCCGGGGTACAACACCAGTCCTGGCAGAAGCTGAAAGTAGGCACGCCCTTCGGCCATGATGTTGCCCCATGATGAAGTTTCAGGGGGTACGCCGGCACCTAGAAAACTTAGGATGGCTTCAGTAAGAATGGCGGAGGCGAACACGTAGGTGCCTTGCACAACTAACGGCGCCATCGTGTTGGGCACCAGATGACGCATCATCAACGTAAAAGTGGGCGTGCCCAACGCCACGGCAGCTTCAACATAGGGTTCGTTGCGCACGCTTAAAATTACGCTGCGCACCAATCGCACGACGCGCGGCACTTCAGGCACCGTGATTGCAATCATGACCGTCATCAGGCTGGCGCCAGATAGCGACACCAGAGCAATCGCCAGCAGAATGCCAGGAATTGCCATCAGGCCGTCCATAATGCGCATGACGATGCCATCGATCCAACGAAAATAGCCGGCCACAACGCCAATTGCCAGGCCTATCACCATACTGAAAGCGGCAACGCCCAGACCGACCACCAGTGACACCCGCGCCCCATATAAAACACGCGAGAACACGTCCCGGCCATAGGCATCCGTGCCCAGCCAATGTTCGGCAGAAATAGGTTTTAAACGCACACTGGGATTGATGGCAGTAGGATCAACGGTGTGCAGCCAGGGAGCAAAGAACGCAATGAAAACCACCACCGCCAGTACGAAAAGCGATATCAGCACCGGCCCGCCCTTCAATGTCTGGAAAATGGCTGAATGAATTTTTGCGGGGGCAATACCTGCATCGCCGGGAACTGTGGCAGCAGGCAGTGTAGTTGTGACGTTTGCCATATCGGCCTCAGTAACGAATACGTGGATCGAACACGGTGTACAACGCGTCGACAACAAGGTTGATAAGAACGTAGACAAAAGCGAACAGCAGTATCAGCGCCTGTATGACCGGATAATCCCGTGCGAGTACCGCTTCTACGACCAGTCGTCCCAGGCCGGGAAGATTGAAGACCGATTCGGTCACCACAACGCCGCTGATCAACATTGCCACGCCCACACCAATAATCGTCACGATGGGTACCGCAGCATTACGCAAAGCATGCCCGGTCAATACGCTGCTTTCGCGCAGCCCTTTGGCACGCGCCGTACGAATGAAGTCCTCACCCATGACTTCGATAATGCTGGTACGGGTGATGCGTGCTATTAGCGCTATATACACCGTGCTAAGTGCTACGGTAGGCAAAACCAGCGTTTGAACAAATGGCCACACACCGGCGGAGAAAGGTTTGTAGCCCTGTACGGGAAACCAGCCAAATTTCAACGAGAAGACAAGAATCAGGACGTATGCAGTGACGAATACAGGCACCGAAAAGCCCAATACCGACGTAGCCATTACGACGCGATCCAGCAGCTTGCCCTGGCGCCAGGCCGCGAGGATTCCCAGCGGGATGGCGACAATGACCGACAAGGTGATCGTGCTCAGGCATAGCGCCAGCGACGGCCCCATGCGCTGCCCTATCATTTCGGCTACGGGCACACCGGAAAGCAGTGATGTGCCCAGATCACCCTGAAGCAAACGCCATATCCACATAAAGAACTGGATATAGATTGGTTCGTCTAACCCCATCATCTGGCGTATTTCAGCAAGCTGCTGCGGTGTGGCGGAGTCGCCCGCGATAATTGCAGCCGGGTCTCCCGGAGTGAGCCTGAGGATGGCAAATACTACCGCCGCCACCATGGCCATAACAGGAATCGATGCTGCGACGCGCCGTAAGATAAAGTTAAACATAGTCAGCTCAGCTTGCGGATTTCTTGATGTTCCAGAAGATCGGCGCGGGCGATTCCAGCATGCCCGTCAGGTTCTTTCGGAAAGCGCCGGGTACAAAATACTGGCCCATAGGCAGCAGCACGCCTTCGTCAATGACCAGTTGCTGGATTTCACCGGCCAATTGCTTGCGCTTGGCTTCGTCTGTAGTGCCTGAAAACTCAACACGAAGCGCTTCAATCTTGGGCACGTCGGGCCAGCCGAACCAGGCCTGTGTACCGTTGGCGGCAACACCAAAGGCACGCAAGGGATCAAGCGCTTCGGCCATCACGTTATTGGTCGCAAAGATGTTCCAACCACCTGCCTTAGGTTCAGCCTGAACCGCACGGCGGGTTACGACCGTTTGCCAATCCATGGCTTGCATGTCGACCTTGAAACCAGCGGCGCGCAATGCCTGGGCAATGACAACGGGCTGAGCATTGACCGACGGGGTGTCGGTCGGCTGCAGGATAACGACTGGGGTGTTGTCGTAGCCGGCCTCTTTCAGCAATGCCTTGGCTTTTTCAATATTGCCTTTGACCGAAACTTCGGCACCGGCTTGACTGTCATAGGGCAAGCCACAACCGAACAAGGCGGCGCATGTCTTGAAGTACTTGGGGTTACCGATGAGGGCTTGCAGGACGCTTTCCTGATCTACGGCGTACATTGCCGCCTGGCGAATTTTCTTGTTGTTGAAAGGCGCATGCAGATGGTTCATGCGCATCACGGTCTGGTAGCCCTGCGGATCCAGCACCTTGATGTTGATGTCGGCATTGCTTTCGACAATGGGAGCCAGGTCGAATGGCAACTGCTCCAGGTAGTCGATCTCACCGCTGACCAAAGCGTTAACGGAGGTCATGGCATCGGGCGTGGCAATCCACTTAACGCGATCCACGTACACGTTCTTGCCACCTGCGGTACCGCTTGCCGCTTCTTTGCGCGGCACGTAATCAGTGTTCTTTTCATATACCGCCTGCAGGCCTGGCCTGAATTCGGCGGCAACCATTTTGAACGGACCCGAGCCGATATACTCTTTAATGGGCTGGTTGGCTGGTGTATCGGCAATGCGCTTGGGCATCATGAAAGGCGCAATCCCGCTGGGCTTGGCCAGCGCGCGCACCGCCAAATCCGTAGGGTTTTTAAATGTCATGACGAAACTCTTGGCGTCCAGGGCCTTCATCTCTGTCATCTGGGAATTCATCATCTGGCCCATCTTGTCTTGTGCTGCCCAGCGCTTGATGGATGCGATGCAATCATCGGCGGTAACGGGCGTGCCATCATGCCATTTCAGTCCATCACGCAAGGTGAAGGTATAAGACTTGCCGTCGGCCGACACGTCCCATTTATCAACCATTTGTGGTTGGATCTTGTTTTCGGCATCGGTTGCCAACAAGGTGTCATAAATCATGTAGCCATGGTTACGCGTGATATGCGCCGTGGTCATGATGGGATCAAGGACGCGCAAACTGGAATGCATTACTGCAGTAATGGTTTGCGCCTGAAGCGATGGAGCGACGGCTGCGCTGGCAAGCGCAACGGCCAGCAGAAGTTTTCGTGGCGAGAATAGTTGTTGTTTCGACATGGTTTACCTTGCTTTGGTGGAGTGGAATAAGCCAAACGAGAGGCCGGTATAACGCTGCTATAAAAACGACTAACGATTACTTATATTTTTTCCGCGATCAAGAAAGCCGGCAAATTCGTCGTCGGGCACGAACAGGCCGCCGGTCGTCCAGACAATGTGATTGGCCCGCTGCATATGGGGCAGCACGCCTTGCCGGCTAAGGTATGACTGCCCTATTTCGCTTTCCAGCAAGCTGCGCGGCCCGCTAAAGGCTGCAGCTGCGGATGGTTCTATGCGGATGCCTTCCTGCTCATACAGCCAGGCCAAATCCGCGAACATGGTCTCGTCCGATGTTGTAGCAATACCTGATAGCAACGGGCGCATTTCCTTGATCGCCAGCGCTGATGCCGCCGGAACCGCCAAGCCATCCGCATGAGTGACGTTATCCAACCCGACGTCGTAAACCGTAATGCCAGGCCAGTCAGGATTTTGCATTTGGGCTAGAAAGCATGGCGAAGTGATAGGCTCCACAAAAAAACAATGCACCGCGTTGCCGAAGATATGCTTAAGGCCGAAGGTGACGCCGGCAGGCGCGCCCCCCACGCCGCAAGGCAGATAAACAAATAAGGGATGCTCGGCATCAACCAGAACCTTGCGGTCAGCAAGCTGCGCTTGCAGCCTAAAGGCGGCGACTGCATAGCCCATAAAGAGCGATTGTGATTGTTCATCGTCGACAAAATAGCTGTGTGGATCGGTACTGGCCCGCAGCCGTCCCGCCTCCACAGCCTGGGCATAGTCGCCGGCATACTCCAGTACGGTGACGTCGTGACGGCGCAAACGATCTTTTTTCCACTGTTTAGCCTCGGCCGACATATGCACCGTAGCGCGAAAGCCCAATGCCGCAGACATAATCCCTATGCTCAGGCCCAGATTGCCAGTTGAACCCACCGAGACTTCATATTGGCTGAACAGTGAACGCGCAGCCGGAGATGCCAACTCCAGGTAGTCATCCGCCCCACCGAGCAAGCCATGTTGGCGCGCCAGCGATTCGGTAAATTCAAGCACCTCGTGAATACCGCCCCTTGCTTTGATGGATCCCGCAATTGGCAGCGCATGATCGGCCTTGATCCAGAACTTCCCGTAATAGCCGCCGGGATTCTCAATGCCCGCGATGGATGGCAGTTCCAGCAATGCGGACTCAATGAGGCCTTGGCTGTCAGTGAGTTCGGGAAACAGTTTTACCAGTAAAGGAGCAAATCTGGTCAAACGAGCCTCGGCCTCTCTAGCATTGCTTATAGTAATCCCACTCGCTATATCGGCATCGGAATACACGTTCATATCCGGGTTCAGCCAAAGCTGCTCCACATGACTGATCTTGGGTGATTTTTCGTTGCTCATCAGTGTTTTCCCTAGTGCCTATACAATATCCATAAATGCCACATGGATATATTTCCAGGCCTCATTCTGGTGATCCAGCACTGATACCGCAAGCCATTTATATTAACTTTGTTATTAGTATTACTAATGAAATACAAACTTTCTCCCTCTTTGCTGACCTGGCTGCGTTGTTTCGATGCGGCCGCGCGCAACAATAGTTTCACCAAAGCCGCTGCAGAATTGCACGTCACGCAGGGCTCGGTCAGCCAACAGGTCAAGCACTTGGAAGAACACCTTGGAGTCGCCCTATTCCACCGTACGCGGCGCAGCCTCGTGCTGTCGCAAGATGGATTTCGATTAGCCATGGCTGTCAGCCAGTCGTTTCAAGTACTGGACGATGCCCTCGGGCAAATACGTAGAAGCGGACGAAACCAGGCGCTTAGCCTGAGTTGCTCACCCTCGTTCGCGATGGTGTGGCTTACACCGCGCCTGGGGCAACTACTACGGGAAAACCCCGACCTGTCTGTCCGCGTTCACGGTGAATTTCAGACCCTGGATCGTTTCCGCATGGAGGAAGAACACATTCAGGCTGGCATACGCTTTGACCCCGGCAATTATTCCGATCTATATGCAGAGAAGTTTCTGGACGAATGGCTAGTTCCCGTTGTTAGCCCAGCTTTCATTGCCGCTCACCCGGAAATAAAACAGCCGGCCGATTTGCCAAGCGCATTCATGTTGCACGACGCCGTGCCTTGGGATAATGCCCCGGAATATACGGAATGGAATACCTGGCTAGAAGGAGTGGGCTCACCCCTGCCAGCAACGCACGACGGCCAACACTTTAATCTGTCCCAGCTGGCGATCACTGCAGCCTTGACCGGGCAAGGCGTTGCCATGGGAAGAATGGCCCTGGTACTGGATGATCTGCTCAAAGGCCGACTGGTGCCACTGTTTGGCACACCAGTGCAATCAAAAGCGTCGTATTACTTTATTTCCACGCGTCAACGCGTAGAAAACATAAGTAATATCGAGGCGTGGCTGCAACGCGAAAGCAAACGGTTTCAGCGCGCTCGCGCCACCTGGTTCAAGACGAACCCGCGCATGACTCAGCCAGAGGATCGCCCTACATAATCAGGCGCGATATCTTCCAGAAGGGTTGGCTGCCGCGGGCAGCCAGAGGGGCAGACACTAGGGGTCTGCAGTGAAGCATAATTGTCGCGAGTAAAAGGCTTGCCAGGGGCAAACTCCAGTGCCCGGGCCTGCAGTCGCGCAACCCAGTCGGGCAAAGGAAGAACGCGGCGCGGGTGCCCCGAGACACGAGCCGCATAATCTACCAAGTCACGCAGCACATAATCTCGCGGGCCACAAAGATCAAGGCGCTGCCCCGCAGTGTCCGGATCGCGAAGCGCCGCGAGAAATTGGTCACAGACATCGCCAACGTATACAGGTGCGAAACGCGCTTCAGCACAAGCCAACGGAAAAACGCCGGGCATCAATCTGGCCAAGGCAGCAAAACGACTTAAAAACGAATCGCCCGGCCCGAAAATAACCGAAGGCCGAAAACTGGTCACCGCGATGCCGTGCGAGGACCCAAAGGCATGCGCCCACGATTCGGCTGCCCCTTTGCTGCGCAGGTAGAAACTGGAGCCGTTTACGGCATCGGCCCCTAAAGCGCTCATATGAAGATAGCGTGCAATACCAGCCTGATGCGCTGCTGCAAGAGCGGTTTTGGTAAAACCAACATGCACCTCCTCAAACACGTCTCCCGTATGGCGCGGTTCATTCAATATGCCGACCAGATTGATCAGTGCAACATGCCCTTGCAACAGCTTGGCCAGCAAAGATGAGGAGCCCGCGTCATGAACATCAGGGTCGATCGGCAGGCTCAGCACGCGCACAAATGGCTGCGATGCCAGATATCCGTGAAGACTGGCATGTCGACTGAGAACCGTAACAGCATAGCCCGCCTCAGTCAGGGTGCGGACCAGAACTTTGCCGACAAAACCCGTCCCGCCCAAGATCAGGACGTCTGGTTTGCTTGAGGAAGAAGTGGCATTGACCATATTTATACGATACGCCGATTTCAGGATATGTTGCGAGGGGTTAACCCTCATCACCTAATCTGCCCTACTGGCGATCTACTCTAGACCGTGCGCACAGGCTCTACCCCGGCCTCTGCGAGAATGCGCAGTACAGCGTCGCACTCTCGAGGATTCAACGGGTGGATAACCAGCGACCAACGCCCTTCTTCAGACGCCGTCTGCACGCGCTGGATAACAAGTAAATGGTCAGGACGTGCCGTGACCAGCCCCCCAAGCAGCAGGCCTGCTATGGCGCCAAAAAACGAGAACGCGCCGGCACTGAGGCCGGGAGACGAGATAATCGCCGTGATGCTTGAAAGGTAAAGCACCAACCAAACGAAAAACCCCACGACCAAACCAGCCAGACCAAGAATCGTATGGGCTTTGAGCGCCGTACGCGCTATGCCACCGCCCTCGGGCTCCAGCTTGCGACCAAAGCCATGCTCTCCCGGTCGCACTGTCCTTACTTGATCTGGCAGCAATTGCGCGCCTGTCCGCAATGCCGTCGCGACAGTGCTCATTTGCTCCTCTGTGTCGAAGCATGCAGCAATTTTCGTCGTGGCATTCTCGCCAAATAATTTCTGCCAAGCCATATTTCCCCCTTTACCGCTAAGCTATGAGCTACGCAGCAATTTCCATTCCTGCGCTGCTCATAGCGTGTATAGGGTACGACCGCGAATTTGGCTAGTGTGAAATCAGGATAATGACTACCACATCAAGTCGTCGGGGATCTTAAAGGCGGCATACGGGTCGTCCTCATCGATCTCGGTACTGGTTTTGTTCACCCTTACGACAAGCGAAGGATCACGCTCGGCGATTTTATCTGCGACTATCCTGGGCACCAGTTCGGTCGCGCTGCCCAGACGGATAATCACGAGGCGCCCGGCGACTAAATGCGCCTGGACGGCAGCCGACACATACAGCCGCTCGATCGTCTTGCCGTGGGTAAAATTGTAGGCAATGTCGCCAGCGCCTTTGCTCTGGCGACTCTGCTGCACCATCTGGGCAATTTGCGCGGCAATCGCTTTTTGGTTGGCGGCTGCAACACGCTGAGCATTGAGTTCGCGGGTCCGCTCGAGATTTCTGTGTTGCGTCTCGAGTGCGGCCAACCTCGCCTCATCAATGCTTTGCGTGCCGGTTTGGCGCGCAACCTTCTTCTGCTTGCTCTTATCCTGGTGCGCCTGTTTGGCTTTCTTTTTGTTGGCCAGACCCGCTTTCATAAGCTGCTCTTGCAGCGAGACCATATCTGTTACTCCGTAGCTAGTGTGCGTCGGTTAAGTTACCGAATCGCAAAGGTCCCAATCAATGAAAGAAAGAAAGTATAGCCTTAAGACAGCCATTCCTTAGACCAACCCCAGCACAACCTTTTTACGCTTGACCCAGGCTCCAATCACGCGGTCCGCAGCAATTCCCATGAATGCAATACATAGGCCCGCAACCAAGGCCTTGCCTATCTCATTTCCCGAACGCGCCGCATTAATTTCAGCACCCAAATCTTGAGTCCCGATCAACGCGGTAATCGCGACCATGAACAAGGCCATGAAGATAACCTGGTTCACGCCCAGCATAATTTCGGGCAATGCGATCGGCAGCTCCACCTTCATTAAACGCTGTAGCCGCGTTGCACCCTGTTGAGTCGCTGCTTCCATGATGGGCGTCGGTACGCCGCGTAGTCCCAATATTGTGTAGCGTATCATCGGCACGACGGCAAACAGCAACACCGCGATAATGGCGGACAGGTCGCTCACCTTGAACAACATCACTACAGGAATCAGGTAGATAAATGATGGAAAGGTTTGCAGAAAGTCACACACGCCCGCAGCAAAACGAGACCAGCCAGCGGTACGCGATGCGGCGAGTCCGATAACAAAGCCCACGCTGACACAAACCACAGCCGCTGTTCCTATCATATATAGGGTGGTCATCGCCTCTGTCCAAAGGCCGGTGGCCGCCGGGAACAAAATGAGCAGACCGGCAATCAGAGCCACTGACCAGCCGCCCAATCGATAGCCCAGCAAAGCGACTAAGGCGACAAACGTGACCCACGGAATCGCCTGGAAAAAGTTACGCGTCGGGATCAGGATTTCCATCAGCGTGAAGTTCCGAAATGCCTGGACTGATTCATAAAGATGCAAGTTGATCCAGTCGATCCCAGCATTCCAGTAAGGTGCGGTAGTGATACTATTTTTGCCCGTCAACAGCGCCAGTTCTGGCAGCACGCGGGCAAGCAAAATGCTCACTACGAAGAACGACAGTGCGAGAACTACGTACGGATGGCGTCGCCACCAGCTTAAGTCAGGATCAACGTACACCGGTTGCTTTAATGCATAGGCACGGCTGAACCGATCCAGCACCACCGCGATCACGACAATCGCAATACCTTGCTCCAAGGCTTCGCCCAAGCGTAAGGACTGTAGCGACGTCAGTAGCTCACTACCCAGGCCAGATGCGCCGATTAGCGCGGCCAATACGATCATGGCCAAGGTTTGCATGATGCCTTGGTTCAATCCAACCAATAGCACCGAACGCGCGGCGGGCAATTGCACTTGCCACAATAACTGCCAACGCGTGCAACCCATCATACGGCCCGCTTCGAGCACACCGTGCCGTACGCTTTCCAACCCCAGCGCAATACATCGAGCAACCGGCGGCACCGCAAATAAAGCGGTGGCAATCATTGCCGGGACGTTGCCCACGCCATACAGCACAACAATAGGCACAAGGTATGCAAATGGCGGCATGCTCTGCAGAATATCGAACAGAGGCGTTACCGCATTTTTAAAACGGCGACTTTTACTCATCAATACCCCGGCGATGAGGCCGATCAAAAAGACCATAGGTACCGTGACGAGCACGAGAGAAAAAGTCTGCATCGACGCTTTCCAGACACCGAATAGAGCCAGGTAGGCAAACCCGATCGCGCCAAGCAGCGCACTGCGCCAGCCACCAAGCCAATGCCCAAGTAGCGCGGCAAGGCCGACCACCGTGACCCATGGCAACGCAGGGACTTGCTTTGAAAAGCCATCAAAAAACAGCGACTCAGAGAAACTCAGCGGATACGCCAGCAGCCCCGAGACACCACGGGTCACTTCGCGTGGCGTGAACTCAAACGAAGTGCCACCAAAGAAACGAACCCCATACACCAGCCACTCGAAAAAGGAATCGATCCAGTCTTTAAGCGGCAAAACCCAGTTTGATGGGTATTGCTCAACCCAGGCTAGCCGACTTACTGCGAATTGGCCCAGCACAATAATGGCAAGCGCAGCAACCCAATACCAAGATCGGTGTCGAACTGGGTTAGCGCCACTATCCAATCGTGACGTTGCAACGCTGGAGGTCTGTGCCGCAGTAGCTGCGGTCCGGCGCGCGTCGGAATTTGCGTTATTTAAATCGTCGCTGGATAAAGTTGCGGTATGTGTCATTGGAATAGCGCCCGTGCCAAGTGTTCGCGGTTGACCTGGCCCACTAAAGTGCCCGCGGCGTTAACAACAGGCAGGGGCCGATCGGCTTCGATGACGCGCCGCGCTATGTTTTCCAGAACATCAGTGTTCCTGATCACATGCTGCTCCCCACCGAGATTAAAGTCGCCAGGTTTCGCCGGCACCATGATCTTCTGTGTCGAAATCAATTTGGCGCGTGGCGCGTACTGCACAAACTTTTTCACGTAGTCGTCCGCTGGCGTCATCAGCAGCTCTTCAGCAGTGCCGATTTGCGCCAGGCGGCCGTCCTTCATGATTGCAATGCGATTACCCAAGCGCACTGCCTCATCAAAATCATGTGTTACGAACACAATGGTCTTGTTCAGTTTGGACTGCAAGCTCACAAACTCATCCTGCATCTCGCGACGGATCAGCGGATCGAGTGCCGAGAACGGTTCATCCAGAAACCAGACATCGCATTCGCCAATAAGGCTGCGGGCAATACCGACGCGTTGCTGCTGGCCGCCCGACAATTCGCGTGGAAAGTTGTGCTCGCGCCCTTCGAGGCCAACGGTGGCGACCAATTCGCTCGCCTTGGCTAAACGATCGGCTTTCGGCACGTTCTGGATCTCTAACGGAAAAGCGATATTGTCCAAGACGGTACGATGCGGCAGCAGGCCAAAATGCTGGAACACCATGCCCATCTTGCGCCGACGAATGTCTGTCAGGCTACGGCGTGAAGCTTGTAATAGATCGACACCGTCGAACAATACTTGACCAGCGTTGGGTTCGACCAACCGCGTGAGGCCGCGCACAAGGGTAGATTTCCCCGAGCCGCTCAGACCCATAATGACCAGAATCTCGCCCGCATAGACGTCAAAACTGACATCGCGTACGGCCGCAATTAAACCAGCGGATGCTAGCGCAGCGTCGCTGGGATTGTGCTGATGTTTATCGAGGAAACCGTGGCTGCCCTTGCCAAATAGCTGCCAAAGATTTTTACATGAAATTTTTACCGAATCGCTCATAGCTTAACCTGTCAAATAAGTGCGCAAAAGCGCATTCACTTTCCGACGGGATCAGCGGCATTATTAAATCGGAGGCTGATTCAAGATAAAAACTATGCAGTGTCGGAAAAGTGTAAATATTGAACTGGGATGTCGGGCATAAGGGCGCGACATCCCAACAGAAAGAGCTCGTGACCATATCAACATAGTCACGTGCACCCAGGTGCTAAGTAGCGCAATCAGGCATCCAGGCGGTTACCTGTTTCTGATTCTTTTCAATCCACGCAGCGGCAGCGGCGTCATGCGTCATGCCATCAACGTCCGCTAACGCAGCGGCCTGGTCGATCATCGGCCCTGTGAAGTCGATGTTCTTGACCAACTGATAAGCGCAAGCCCATTTCTTCTCAAAGCCAGACCATGCTGCCTTCTTCAAATAGCCACCCGTGGGTGAGCCGCAATCGTAGGTCTTGTCTGGGTTGGTACCCCATTTCGGATCTTCAGTGCAGGCTTTTTCGTGCTTTGGAAATTCAACGAATTTCCCCGGAAATGCTGCACCCACCCAGTTAGGTGACCAGTTAAACAATACGATGGGTTCTTTGCGTGCGGCAGCTGACTTCAGTTCACCGAACAACGCCGCGGCGGAACCAGCATTAACCACGGTAAAGTTCAAATCCAACGCATCGATTTTTTCTTTATCGTGCTTGATCCAGTCAACCGGGCCGGCCAGATAACGCCCTTTAGGGGCCGTTTCTGGTGCCGCAAATTTAGCGGCGCATGCATTGAGCGCCTTCCAATCGGGCAGACCTGGGCAGATTTCTTCCATATAGTCTGGATACCACCAGTCTTCACGCGTCGTCGCGGTATGGCTGCCAAGATCGACCATGCGCCCTGCCTCGACTTCCTTCATGAAGCTATCGTGCATCGTGCCTTCCCAGACTTCCATCTGCAAATCCAGATCGCCTAAGCCCATTGCCGCAAACTGTCCCTGGCTGTCCGATGGCACGATTTTGGTCTCGTAGCCTATTTTTTCAAGCAACTGCTGCGCGACGCGAGCGAGCACTTTCTGGCTCGACCAATTGTTGTCGACGATCTTGATCGGGTCGCTTGATTCCGGCGTGACCGCATAAGCGGGCGCACCGATTACGGCAGCGGCCAGCAGCATGCTGACGCCAAGTTGGTTACGTATTTTCAATGGGACTTCCTCCATTTTGAAAGAGTGACAGGTCAGCTCATTTCATGGTTTTGACAGATGCCCCATTCCTGCCAGCGACAAGGACGGGTCATCTATCAGGAGCGCGGTAACTTTGCGGTGCTGCGAAAGCAAGAATAGAAGCCAAACACACAAGCACAGCTCAGTTGGCGCGCACAATAGTAGAAGCATCGTTGGCAAACATATTGCCAACGCAGTAAAACCAAACGGTTCAGAATGCCGGATTTATTTCAGACACATCGAATGGCACTACTTTTCCAGCGCTACCCCTAACACAACTGTTTTATCGCCTAACGCGAATTCAACAGCCATGGATTACTCCGGGTACGTAGATGAATTTGAAAAACTGCATTGCCGCGTACGCGGCGTTGGATCGGTTATTTAAACCATATTATTGATATGAAGCCATAAATACTACCAGAAATATGGCTTTCTTGCATGTTTAAACACCAACCAGCCGAATTTAACACCCCCTCTACTTCGGAATCACGCGCTTTACAAGCAACTGATCGATACGGTAGTGGTCGACATCCACTACCTCAAACTTCACGCCCGCATACTCCACGCTATCAGTCGGCTTGGGAACCTTACGCAGCATGAACATCATGAATCCTGCCGCGGTTTCGTAGTTCTCCTCTTCGGGAAGCTGCTCTATTCCCATGGCGCGTTTCAGGTCTTCAATAGGCGTGCTGCCATCGATCAGCCATGAGCCATCGTCACGCTCCAGAATCTGCTGACTCTCATCAAGAGGACTGCCCCAGTTTCCCATCACGGTCACCATGATGTCGCTGAGCGTAATCACTCCTATCACCAAAGCGTATTCATTAATGACTACCGCAAAGGTTTCTTTTGATGCCCGAAACTTATCCAGCAATTCTGACAACTTCAATGTATCTGGGATGATCAATACTTTACGAAGACTGGCCTCATTGATTTGAAACGATGACTGTTTGTTCAACCAAAGAACAAGGATATCGCGAGTGTCCACATACCCAATCACATGGTCTATGACACCATCGCACACCGGAAATTTGGAATAAGGATGCAGCGCTATCTTTTGGCGGATGCTTTCTTCTGGCTCGCTCAGGTTGATAAACACAACGCTGTCCCGATTGGTCATGCAAGACGACACCAGCCGCGACTCAAGCTCGAACACGTTTTCAATGAAGTGCTGCTCTTGCTGCTGCAATACACCCGCTTGCGCTCCGGCCTCGACAACCGCCGATATATCATCGAAAGTAATGTTGTCTTCCCGTGCCGTATTCACGTTAAACAGCCGGAACAGCAGATTTGCGACCAGATTCAAGACATACGAAAACGGCTTGCAAAGACGGATAAACAGATTGACGGGATTGATCACGGCGACCGCAAAGCGCTCGGGAGCCATCATGGCCAGGCGCTTAGGCATAAGGTCGGAAAACAGCACAAACAGTAAGGTCACAAAAACAAACGACAGGACAAAACTGATTTGATCAGCCCAGGCTCCTGTATAGGCATAGCTTATCAAGCCAAGAAAATAAGGGCGAAACGTTGCTTCACCGAGAATACCGCCCAGAATAGCCACGGCATTAAGCCCGATTTGGGATGCGGCAAAAAAGCTGGCAGATTGCGCCTGTATTGCCATTACCTTCAGTGCTCGGTCGTCTCCGGCTTCCGCCATGAGCTTAAGCTTGATTTTCCGCGCCGCCGCAAAAGCGATTTCTGTCAAAGACAGGAAACCGGCTACCAGCACCAGTATCACCAACCCCACAATACTCTGAGCTAAATTCACGCATCATCCTTCGGTAAGAATTGCTGACGGTCGACTTGGTCAAGCACTTCCGTAGCCGCCTCTTTGGGCGAACCGTTGTAAATGCTACAGAATACATCGGTTTCATACTGTACTGGGTTGAGTCATACCACCGTCATATTTGCTTCCTAGACTGTCTGCTTTCCCCTAGTCTTTCAAGGAAGTAAAACATGCAGTTGTTTCGTTTGTCGGTGTTAGCGGCGATACTAAGTTCGGTGTCAATGGCCGCGGTTGCTCAGCAAGGGCTCCCTGCTGTGCTCGAAGGGCACGCAGTGTTGCCAGCGCAAAGCACCATTGCTGCGCCCGATAACGCACCCGACGACTTGAAAATTTCCGGCAAATACACCACGAAGAAACGGGTCGAAACCATGGGCTCGGTGATGGGCAAGTCGGCTGACCGTGACACTGGCGTGTCATTGCCAATTAAAGGACAGCCCTTGCAAGGTCATTCTGGCATCAAGGTAATGCCCGACGGCAGCGTCTGGATCATTACGGATAACGGCTTTGGCAACAAGGCCAATTCCATGGATTCCATGCTGTATCTGAATCAGTATGACATCGACTGGAAGACTGGTGAATTCAAGCCGAAGGCTACGATCTTTTTAAGCGATCCAGATAAAAAAGTGCCGTTTCGCATCGTTCACGAAGAATCTAAAGAACGTTACCTGACGGGCTCTGACCTTGATACTGAAAGCTTTCAGCCTATCGGCGACCATTTCTGGATAGGGGATGAGTTCGGCCCATATTTAATTAAAGTCGATAACAGCGGCAAGGTAGTCGCCTTCTTTGAAACCGAAGTGGATAGCAAAAAAATTCAGTCGCCTGACCACTATGCGATAGGGTCGCCAGGCGCTCCTGGCGAGACCTACAAAAATGTCAACTTGAAGCGCTCTAAGGGTTACGAGGGCATGGCTGCCTCGAAGGACGGCAAGTTTTTGTATCCGATGCTCGAGGGCGCGGTATGGGATGAGACCTCCAAGGGCGATGAGCAGGTCGATGGCAAATCAGTGCTGCGAGTGCTTGAGTTCAGCGTGGCCGATGAAAAATGGACCGGCCGTTCCTGGTTTTACCCATTGGAAGACAAAGGCCATGCCATTGGCGACATTAATATGATTGATGCCACGACAGCTCTGGTTATCGAGCGCGACAACGGCGAAGGCACGCCGGACAAGGCTTGTAAAGACGGTGCTGACACGAAGACTTGTTTTTCGAACCTGCCCAAGTTCAAGCGTATTTACAAGGTCGAGTTTTCTCCTGAAACAGCAGGCAAGCCTATGCGAAAAATCGCCTATATCGACTTGTTGAACATTCAGGATCCCAATAAGGTCGCACGCAAACCGTTGACGAATGGCGTTTTGCAGTTCCCCTTCTTTACCATTGAAGATGTCGATATCGTCGATGGCGAACGGATAGTGGTCGGAAACGATAACAACTTCCCCTTCTCCACCAGCCGCGACCCGAACAAACAGGATGATAACGAGCTTGTACTGCTAAACGTTAAACAGTTGCTTCAAGCCAAGTAAGCGAATACCACTGCGAGGCACCCAAAACTATGGGGGCCTTTCTTCGTCATAACATAGAGCCATTCGATGAAAAAATATCACACTCTCGACTCCGAAGATCTTCCGACCAACACTTCGGAGAATGAACATTTCCAAGTTGTCGTCGACCGCGCATACAGCCGCCGTGGTTTCCTGAAGTCCGGTATCGGGCTGTCGGCCGCCGTATTCCTGGCAGGCCCGTTAGCTGCCTGTGCCAAAATCAACAACAACGACAGTGATAAACAACCCTCTTCCCTGCTTGGCTTCAGTGCCATTCCCATCTCCACCGACGACACAGTAAAGATCGCTGCAGGCTACACGGCCACCGTCTTCGCACCTTGGGGCACACCGCTATTCGCCGACGCCCCGGCGTGGAAAACCGATGGTAGCGATGATGCCGCAGCACAGGCCCGCCAAGTTGGCGACAATCATGACGGAATTCATTTCTTCCCCATCAATGACAGCAGCACCGAAGGCTTGTTGGTGATGAACCACGAGTACACTACAGCAGCAAAAGGCAACTACATATGGTTGTTTGGCGCTGACGGCAGCAAGCCGTGGACGGCAGAAAAAACAGCTAAGGCGATGAACGCTCACGGCGTCTCGGTCATTCACGTCGTGCGCAACAGCGGCGGAAAATGGGAGATCAAGCTGGATTCCCGCTACAACCGCCGCATTACTGCCTCGACAGAAATGGAACTGACTGGCCCCGCAGCAGCGAATGACCTGCTCAAGACCAAAGCGGATCCCACCGGCACCCGAGTGCTTGGCACGTTTAACAATTGCGGAAACGGCTGGACGCCCTGGCAGACCTACCTTGCCTGTGAGGAAAATTTCAACAATTACTTCGGCACTACCTCGGGCAAAGATTCCCGTAATGCCGCGCAAAAACGCTATGGCTTGGCCGCGAAAAGCACCGACTATCGCTGGGAAGAGTTCGTTGACCGGTTCGACTACGCCAAGGAACCCAACGAATCCAATCGCTTCGGCTGGATTGTCGAGATCGACCCGTTTGATCCATTGTCCATGCCTAAAAAGCGCACAGCCCTTGGCCGCATCAAGCACGAAAATGCGGCTTACGCACTGTCGTCCGACAAGCGCATCGTCGTTTATATGGGCGACGACCAGCGCGACGACTATATTTACAAGTTCGTATCCGACGGCATTTATCAAGAAGGTGGCGACAACTCCGCACTGCTGGACGCTGGAAAGCTGTATGTCGCTAAATTCAATGATGGCAAGACGGACGGCGACTTCATGGGCGCCGGAGAATGGGTCGTGCTGGACAAGACAGCAAACGCCACATTAGCTGCCGATGCCAGCTTTTCCAGCCAGGCTGAAGTCTTGATCAATACACGTCTGGCAGCGGATGCAGTGGGCGCTACCAAGATGGATCGGCCCGAGTGGGTAAGCGTTCACCCAACGAGCGGCGAAGTCTATGTGACCTTGACCAATAATGACAAGCGCACAACACCTGATGCAGCCAACCCGCGTGCGGCCAATATTTATGGGCAAATCGTGCGGTGGCGCGAAGCCGGCGGCGACGCTGCGGCAACAGCATTCGAATGGGACATCTTCGTACTTGCTGGCAACCCGGTTAAGTACACCGATCGGGGCGATTTGAAGTCCGGCTCGGCAAACATTACCGCCGACAACACCTTCAACAGCCCCGACGGCCTGGCCTTCGATAAAGCAGGCCGTTTGTGGATTCAGACCGATGGCAAGTACAGCAATTCGGGTGAATATGAAGGCCAGGGCAACAACCAGATGCTATGTGCCGACCCCGCAAATAAAGAAATTCGCCGCTTCTTTGTCGGCCCCAAGGAATGCGAGGTCACCGGTATCACTTTCACACCCGATAGCAAGACCATGTTCATCAACATTCAGCATCCGGGCGAAGAAGGCAACAGCCACTGGCCTGATGGCGACAATTCGGTGCCGCGCTCATCGACCATCATTATCACCAAGGATGATGGTGGCGTGATCGGGACTTAAAGGTATGTATCTGTAGACGGAATCAAATCCGTAACGTTGGCATCAATGAAGTAAAGCGCTACGCGGACGGGACACGCCTTTCCAGCCACAGCAAAGGCAGTCCCGCCAGCAAGACCGCCAGCCCCAGCAGCGCACCCACTCCCGCATACTGCACACTGGACCAGCACAAAGCCAGGCAACTTAAGGCAAACAGCGCGGGGGTCAGCGGATACAAGGGAACGCGAAACGGTCGGTGCCGATCCTTATCGCGCTGGCGCAAGACCACCACCGCGCTGGCCGTCAGGAACATGAACAGCCAAAACACAGGTGCGGTGTAGGCCACCATGGCTTGCACCCCGCCGTTAGTCAGCGCGCCAAACAAGATCAATAGCAGCGTAATAACGCCTTGCAGCCAGAGCGCGCGTACCGGCGTCGCACCGCGTGCACTCCATGTGCCCAGACCACGCAATGCCGGCACGTCGCGCCCTAGCGCATAGTACATGCGCCCCCCAGTAAAAATACTGCCATTAATGGTGCCCAGCGCGGTGCAACACACCAGCAGGCTTAACAACACGGCAGACCATGGCCCCGCGACCAGTCGCATTAAATCGGCTCCCACTGCATGGGTTGCCCGCAGGCCATCAAGCCCAAATATCCGTAAATAGGCAAGATTGACCAGGAGGTACACAACCGTAATCACGGCCGCCCCTATCAGGAGCACTTGGCTCATATTTCGTTGTGGATTCCGTAGTTCACCAGAGAGATAGGCCGCTTCATTCCAGCCGCCGTAGGTCAGCAGCACGAACACCATTCCCATTCCCAACGATGCGGCCAGGCTGCCTGAGGGGGCTTGCCACGGTGTATCGGGGAGCACCGCAGCGGCACCGGTGCTTAACGTTAAACCAACCACACTGACAATAAGCAAGGCCGTAATCGTCGCCCCGGTCAGTACCAGTTGCAGGCGCTTGGACCCGACGGTGCCCGCGATATTCAACAGCGTAAGCATGGCAACTGCCGAAGCGCCATGAAGCGCCGGACCATATGCGCCCAGCGACAACAATGTTTGTGCATAATCGCCGTAGATAAATGCTACGGCTGCAATAGCGCCCGTCTGGATTACCGTACCACGTGCCCATGCGAACAGCACGCCCACGGGCGCCCCCCAGGCTTTGACTAAAAAGTGATATTCACCACCTGAATCTGGATACGCGCAACCCAACTCAGCGTAGCAAAGCGCCCCCACCAGCATGATGGCACCTCCAGCCACCCACAATCCAAGGTATATGGGTATTGTGGCTGAGTGCTGCGCAACCAGCGGCGGAAAACCGAATATACCTATTCCCACCACCACGCCCACCAGGACAGCGACGGCGTCCAGCACCGAAAGGCTATGGTGAACGTCGCCCTTCCTGGGTGAGGTCATAAGCGTTAACGCCTTGAAGCGCGCCAGCCCGATGTCGTGCCGCCATCGGCCATGGCAACGATGGTGTCGCCTTGCACGCGACCTACGTAGCGTTGCGGCGCAGCGCCTCCGTTATCGATATCAAGATAGATGAACTCGCCCCTCAGCGCCCCGGTAAGCGGCAGCGGCGTCTTGCCAGCTGTGGTCGCCGTTCCGGTGACCTTCTGGAAGTCCTGCTTTAGATCAACCGTAAACTCGGCATCAGGTTCATTGAATTGCCACTGTCCCGCAACCTTAGCCGGCACTACCCAGAAGTAAATGTGGCGCCCATCAACCGTTTCATGAACATCGGGTTCCCATTCGTCCATGTCGAATGCGTGCGAAACAATACGTGTGCCTGGGGGCATTTCCAATACTTTGGGTCGTAACCGCATGTTGACGTCGGGCAATAAATACATGCTGACGACAGTGGCTTTCGAAAAATCGGTATCGAACAAATCCTGGACTTCGAATGTGACTTTATCGGCCACGCCAGCGTGCTGGGCATTAGCGCGAGCCTCGTCGACGCGTTCCGGGTCGATATCCACGCCGAACGCGCCCTTTGCCGCACGATCACGCACCGCAGCCACCGCAATACGGCCATCCCCGGCCCCCAGATCAATAAGGAAATCAGTGGGCTTCACGTCCGCAATCTCCAGCATTTTTTCTACCACCTGGGGTGGCGTGGGGACGTAGGGAACGTCGAGGTCCACAGGTGCTTCCGCGGAACTCGCAGACTTTGCCGTGTATGGCAAAAGCGCAACAACCAGCGATATGCAGAAAAACACTGCCAGACTCGGGGGTCGGGCAAAAGCCATTGACGATGACATTGACATGAGCATCTCCCTTCTTTTCTATTGGGAAAGAACGGCGTTCCAAGATGCAACCATGGAGAGGTCGAGAGTTCTCTATGAATGTACAACAATCACCTAAAAGCTTACTGGAAGCTGAACAATTTTTACATGTTGATGCGGTTTGCCATTTCTATCCTGAACTACCTTCCGTTAGTACGACTCAAGCGTCGCGGAAGCTGACGATAAGCTTATCGAGCCACTTCCGCGCCATGTATTACAAACCAACGCAGGTCTGTGCCTGTTCACCCAACCCATTGATACCAAGGCGTATTTCATCGCCTGGTTTAAGATATTTAGGAGGGGTCTGGCCCATGCCGACGCCAGCAGGCGTACCGGTCGATATGATATCCCCCGGTTCCAGTGTCATGAAATTCGAAATATAGGCAATAAGGGCTTCGACACCAAAGACCATATTGGCCGTATTGCCTGCCTGATACCGATGCCCATTCACGTCAAGCCATAGCGCCAAGTTCTGCGGATCGGGTATTTCGTCCTTAGTCACGAACCAAGGTCCAATTGGTGCAAACGTATCGTGCGCCTTGCCTTTATCCCACTGGCCAAGACGCTCTAGCTGAAAAGCACGTTCAGATACATCATTAACCACGCAATAGCCAGCAACATAGTTCATTGCTTCGGCCTCAGAGACATATTTTGCGCGACGGCCAATTACCACGCCAAGTTCCACCTCCCAGTCAGTTTTTTGCGAACCTCGGGGAATTTCCACGTCGTCAAACGGGCCGCAAATCGATGAACTTGGCTTGAGAAACAAGATCGGCTCGGTAGGAACAGGCATTTTCGACTCTGCCGCATGATCGGTATAGTTAAGCCCAACACACACAATCTTTCTTACGCCCGCAACACATGGACCAAGCCGGGGCGAGCCTTCCACCAAAGGCAATTCCGAAGGATCAATCTCGTGCAATTTGGCTAATTGCGAGGCGTTAAACAGATGAAGGTCAATATCGCTTACGATGGCCGACAAATCGCGTAGCGCCCCCGCCCCATCGATAAGACCTGGACGCTCCGCGCCCGCTGAACCGAATCTAACAAATTTCATTACTTTCCTTTCTGATGCTTTTTGATAATTTCTATGCTGTCGCAGTGGCCGCACTTGAAACGCTGGATTCACCCGACTCGTCTTTCGCCGGTATCCCTTCACGCCGACTCCATCCGGAACGCGTATCCAGTTCGATAAATTCTGGGGCCAATTGCCTGATTTCAGGAACTTGCACCCACAATCTCAGCATGTGACGCTTTTTCGAGTGCTCTTCATGATCCTCATAATCTGTACGAGAGTGAAGCACTAAATAATTATTGCAAAACTGCATATCACCAGGCTCAAGCATCATGGAGTAAATCATGTCCTCTCGTTGCGACAGCGCTTCCATGTAGTCCAGGACCTCAAATTCTTCAGGTGTAAAGTCAATGCCCAGCTTTTTTTGCGCGGTTTCCATGGATTTTCGTACATAACGAATGCTGAGGTCGTCGTTTAAATAACCGAATACCGGAACATAGTCGCTGATCGGCGACTGATACTGCGTTTCCTCGCCACGCCGGTCGTAGACAAAGCCTCTGTAAAGCAAGTCGAGATATTGTGGACGTTCCCGCAGAATCTCGTTGTACATGGATATCCCACTTACTACGGAGCTAAGTCCGCCCGAAACAGCCTTATTCACGCAGAATAAGCCAACCACATCGGAGGGATCACAATGAAAAGGAAGATTCGCCCGTGTTTGGTACCCGCGAACATTCAGCGCGTCATAGTTCAACCCCTGGTCCCGTACTCTGCCCAGCCGATGGCCAGCAGCGTTTTGCGACACACATTTGCCCATCAGCGCGCCGAGCCCCCAGAAGAACATTTCAATTTCGTCTTGTGAATATTTATCTACCGGGAAACCGCGGATCAACCCGAAACCTCGACGGGCCACATCTTGCCATAGAAGATCCTGCACGAACTCGGCCAGTTTTGGCGCACGAATATCATCTTTCCCGACCGTATTCAAGGTTCGCCCCTGGCGCACCAGACTGGCCATTTCCCGATCGATCTCTTGAAGATGCTCGGCGCCCAAATGCCGAATCCAGGCATCTGAATTTTTGAAAGTCGAAGCGGTCCAGGCACTTTCATCGGTGACTGGCTCAAGCCGACGTGACCGCAATGAACTAGCCCGGACGCTGGCAGAGGTAAAGGGCGATGGCATGCTGATTTGCTTATTCATAGCTGTTCCTTATGAGAAATTCAGTTTTCACTCGATTCGCGAACCTGACGTGTCGACAATGGCTTTCCACTTTGCCCGCTCGTTTCTCGAGAATTCCGCGAACTCGTCCGGCGTAGATGTGGCAATACTTGAATCTATTTTGGCCAAACGCATTTTCAAATTTTCATCTTGAACTGCGAGGGCAATCGATTCGTTCAGTTTGTCTACGATGGCTCGTGGCGTCCCGGCGGGAGCATAGATGCCAAGCCATACCGTTACGCTGTAGTCTTTAAAACCACTTTCGGCTAGCGTAGGAATGTCTGGCAGTATGGTCGACCGGTCTGCACTCGTAACGGCAAGTGGCCGTAGCTTTCCGGATTCGATGAATGGCAGCGCCGAAGGTATATCGGGTAGTCCAGCTTGTATTTCTCCACCAACCAAGGCCACCACCATGGGCCCGCTACCGCGATAAGGAACATGCACAATATTGATGCCAGCATTTTGCTTGAGCAGTTCCATGCCCAGATGCAACGTGCTGCCATTGCCCGCTGATCCGTAGCTTAAAGTGCCAGGTTTCTCACGGGCCAAACTCAAAAACTCACCCAAAGTCTTGGCGGGCACAGACGGGTTTACTGCCAGGACAAACTGCCCCGTGGTAAGAAGCGACACGGCCTCGAAATCTTTTTCGGGATCATAAGGCAGCGATGCATACATCGCCGGCGCGATGGCAGCTGTGCCTATCGTGCCCATCAACAAGGTATATCCATCGGGCTCGGATTTGGCGACGTGATTGGATGCGATCGTGCCGCCTGCGCCGCCTCGATTTTCGATGACGACAGGTTGACCCAATATCGGTGACATCCTTTCTGCCACCATGCGGGCAATTAAATCGGTAGTGCCTCCTGGAGCCAGTGGAACCACCAGTCGAATCGGCTTAACAGGATAAGCCTGGGCCATTGCCGCACCGGAAATCAGAGCGGCAGTCATGAACAAAAAAGCAGTTTTTTTCATATATGTCTCTTCCATTTTATGTAAGGCGAATATCTGGGTATTGCGCTCTGCTACTCCGGCTTTATCCTGCGCGGATCTGGTCTTTGTTTAACAAATGAAGTTTGCGGCTGCGCCTTATATGAGACCGGATGGCACTATCCAAACGCCTCATGTCTCCGGCCCGAAACGCGTCGACTATCTTGAGGTTCTCGGCATAAATTTCGGTTGCGCGTCCAGGAAAACGCAGTATTAAGGTGCCGCCGACCAACTGCACTTGCTCGTTGATGCTTCTGATCATGCGCAGCAACACCGGATTTTTCGCTTGCATCGCAATCGCGATATACAGTCGGCGGGCAGTGCGTATGGAGTCGATGAGCCTACCATCGTCGAGATGACGTTTTGATTCGGCCAATATCGTGACCAACTCGTCGAGCCACGGCTGCTCGGCGTGCAGCATGGCTTTGCGTGCCGCCTCTACTTCCAGAACTTCACGGACATCGAACAGATTCTCGATATCCTGCAGGGTCATCGCCCGCACGACGAAACCCCAGCCTGTTTTCTCGACAAGCCCATACTGTTCGAGTTGACCCAGCGCTTCGCGAACGGGTGTGCGGCTGACACCCATTGCTTCTGCTATTTCCTGCGCACGCAAAGGCTGGCCGGGCTTATAAACCTGATTCAGAATGTTGTCGCGAACGTAGTCGTAAATACGCGCGGGTCCGTCGGGCTGGGAGAGGTTCGTCATATTCTTATATAAAAATGAATTCAATTTGAATTCATTTTTATATTACAGACTGCCTACAAAGCTGTCAATTAGCAGTGATAAAAATCGAAATTAATTGCTGTGCTCAGTGAAATTACTGATGTGCGCACAAGGCTTCTGGAATGAAACCTTTCTGGCCTAGCTGCTTGATTTGGCCAAGTCAGCCACTTCGGCAGGTGTCAGGTAACGGGACTCGCCCGGTTGCAAATCTGGGTCCAGGCTTACCGGCCCAATGCGTTCACGATGCAATGCAAGCACATGGTTGCCCAATGCTGCAAACATGCGCCGGACTTGATGGTATTTGCCTTCCTGAATCGTCAGGCGGGCGCGGCGTTCGTCGACGCGTTCCAGTACAGCAGGTAGCGTCGGCTTGTCTTCACCATCCAGCAATATGCCAGCGGTGAATCGGTCTTCGGCATTTTCGATTAGCGGCTCGGCCAGCGTAGCCAGATAAACTTTATCGCATTGATGCCGCGGTGAAATAATGCGATGCGTCCATTGACCATCATCCGTAATCAGGATGAGCCCTGTGGTGTCTACGTCCAGCCTGCCTACCGTGTGCAGCCGATCACGCTTATCCACGTCGAGCAGGCTTAGCACTGGAGGATGCTGACTGTTGCGAATGCTGCATTCGTAACCGGCGGGCTTGTTCAGCATGAGATAGCGCAGCCCGATGAGTTCGAGAACATCGTCCTCCCACTTGACCACGTCACCGTCACGCACTACATAGGTACCGCGCGTGACCACTTCATCGTTGACGGTAATTTCGCCGCTGCCAAGCACAGTACGGGCTTGCGAACGTGTCAGGTCGGAGCTTTCACAGAGGTACTTATCCAGGCGCATTTGGGTTTCCACGTAGTCGTTACGGGGGGAATATACCCGAGATACCCCCCACATGCTTTAGCGACGGCACGCATACAGGGGGAAGATGTCAGGCCACGCCTTACATTAACTCGATATTAGCCTCATCGATAATCCGTTTCCATTTCGCGGTGTCCCGCTTGACCAGCTCGGTCAGCGCTTCTGGCGTGCCCGCAACAAACTCGACACCTTGGGATTCGAATTTCTGATTCAATTGCGGGTCTTGAACGACCTTTGCGACTGCCGTATTCAATGTCGTTATCACATCTGGCGGCGTGCCTGCCTTGGCAAACAATGCATACCAGGTTGTAAATTCAAGCTCGGGCAAACCTGCCTTCGAGATAACGGGCAACTGGGCAGTATCGGAACCGTTGCTCGGAGCGCTCATGCCAATGGCAGTGACTGAACCTTTATCGATCATGGGCTTGAGTGACGGCATGCTGCTAAAGAGCGCATGAACCTGCCCCGCTGCAAGATCCACCACGACTTGAGAGGTGCCGCGATATGGCACGTGCACAACGTCGACATTGGCCTGGCTCTTGAACATTTCCATCGCCAAGTGGGCAACCCCGCCTATGCCGGCAGAACCAAAATTCACTTCACCGGGATGTTCCTTGGCATAGTCGATCAGCTCTTGAACTGAATTGACCGGCAAGGTTTTAGTAACCACCAGCACATGCGGGCTCTGCGTGACCTGACTGATGGGGCTCAGCAGTTTCAGCACGTCTTTGCCTTCCATGGCTTTGGACGGGATCGTCATATTGCCGGATGCTGGCAATAATATGGTGTAGCCATCGGCTGGCGCGTTCAGTACTTGGTTTAGCGCAGGCACGCCATGGCCGCCCCCCGCATTCACAACCACCACGGTCTGCCCTAGTTCTTTGCCAAGCAGTTGAGCAAATTCCCGTCCGACGATATCGGCGGGTCCGCCTGCCGCAAATGGAATGACCATGCGAATGGGACGTTCTGGATAGCCGGCTGCACCAGCGCTGGCTAAAGGCATCAACGCAGCAATAAAGGTAAGTGCTGCAAAAGCTTTACGTAGTTTCATTTTTTTCTGTCTCCAAGGAGGTAATCAAATAACGACCAGTACTGACTCAAGGCTTTCTCGTCAGTAAGGCTCAAGGGCGGCCAGCAATGTCGACATCAGCCCGCTGTAACTCTGACTCCAGCCAGGCTGGAGTCAGGTCACCCCGCTTAATGGCTTCGATGCGAGCCTGCTCGGCCTCAAGTTTCTGTGCTGCGGCCTGCACCAGCGTCACGCGCTCTTCTTCCGAGAACGACACCACGCCATCGTCATCGGCAAATATCCAGTCACCGGGATTGATCGCCACACCGCCGCATACGACGGGCCGAAAGACACTGCCGTCGCCGTGTTTTGTCGGACCTGCCGGCGACACCCCGGCGGCAAAGACCGGGAAGCTTTCCGCCCGCAACTCGGCCACGTCACGTACTGCGCCGTCTATAACGACGCCAGCCATCTTCAGTGCAGCTGCCTGTCCACACATGATCCCGCCCATCAAGGCCCGTTCAAGATAGCCCTCGCCGCTGACGACGAGCACATCCCCTTCTTTAGCAACGGAAAGGGCAGCATGGATAGCCAAGTTGTCGCCGGGAGGCACTGATACTGTCAGCGCACGGGCAAATATGCGCCAACCGGCCTGCAGTGGCTTGATGCGGCATGCAAGCACCCGCGCGCCCCGATCCGCTAGAAGGGTAGAAGTAAGCCAATTCAGATTTTCATGTTCCATACTTATTCAACCAAAGAAGAATGAACCGACGGGAAAATGCTTTGGTACGCTTCGCCATAAAGGGTCGCGGCCTTTGCCCGCCGCCCTGCCTGGGCGCCCCTTTGAAGGGCGACACGCTCGTAATAGTCCCAAAGATTGCTTTGCGTCGGCATCGTCTGCATTGCCTGCTTCTTCTGTTCCCAGACGCTGGTAATGTCCAGCAGCATATTCGGCTTAAACCCACATAGTTCGGGCTGATGCGGCTCAAAACAAAGCACTTGGGGCGGACTGATGAAATTCCCGCCGTGACCGGGAGCGATGGCTTTCATGCGCGCAGAGAGAACGGCCTCGAATGTACGGCAATGATCCAGATTTGAAGGATCTTTTTCAGGATGAGTAATGACAAGGCTAGGCGCATGTTCGCGGAATGCCTTGGAAAGGCGATCCACGGTCTCTGCCGTTATTGCCATGGGGTAATCGCCCACGTCATAGAAATCCACCGTTTGAGCACCAAGCAACTCGGCCGCTGCCCGGGCTTCTGCATGACGGATACCTTTCACACTTTCCTGGTCAGCCGACGCGCTTTTCCAGGCAAGATTGGACTCGCCATTCTCACCGTAACTAAGGCAAACCAGATGCACCGGGATGCCCTTGGCGGCATGAAGCGCGATCGCGCCACCGCAACGCCAAACGAAATCCCCCACATGCGCCGTGACGACGACTATGGATGCAGCCATATATTTCTCCTTCTTATGAATGTGGCCATTGTATTTTAATAAAACGTCGTTGTACTATGTACAACAATTGAATGTATAACCAGGACGAAAGATGAGTAACGATGGCGTTGCCGCTGTAGAACGAGCGCTTACGGTGTTGGATTGTTTCAAGCCAGGATCAGAAAAACTGACCCTGGCTGAATTAAGCAAAAGATTGACACTGCACAAAACCACGATATTCCGGCTACTGAACTCGCTGATTCGTTGCGGGTATGCCGTGCGCGATGCCGATGGCCGCTATTCGCTCGGGCCTCGTGTTCTGTATTTGGGGCGTGTCTACGAAAGTGGATTCCGGCTTTCCGACGTTGTCATGCCGGTACTGGAAAAACTGTCCAGCCTGACAGGAGAAAGCGCTGCCTACTATGTCGAGAGCGATCAGCAAGGCGCCCGGCTATGCCTTTTTCGCCACCAGCCGCACGAAGGCCTGCACAGCCAAGTGCTGGCGGGAAGCGTTATGCCGCCGGACGACTCTTCCACAGGAAGGGTCTTCAAGACCTGGGCCCGGCTTCCAGGCATCCCTGGTGAACGTTTGCCCTTTTTTTCTTGTGGCATACGCGACCCCTACACCTCGTCCTGGTCCGTACCTATCATTGGCGACGACGACCGATTTGTCGGCGCCGTCACGATCGCCGGGCCGTCAGAGCGACTGCGAAATGTAGACGTGCCGTACTTCGAACGGGCAATAATTCAGGCTGCTGTGGATCTTTCCACAGGTTTGGGGGCGTCGGCGGAAATACGTGAAGCGATGTATGGATGAATCCGGCAAGGGCTAAAACCCCACAATAAGGCGCGCCGGGAAATCCTATTTCTTCTGCTGCTCGCGACGGCGCTTACTCTTGTTTTTTGAAGGCGGTTGCAAGGACTTTTGCAACTGCTGAAACTCGGCATAGGCCCGCTTACGCTCGGCCTCCCGCCTGGCCCGATAAAGCATGACAGCGCGGGCGATCCCAAAAGTCACGGCAAACGTGACCGCAATAATAATACCGCCCGTCAAACTACCCATTGCCCGCTTCTTGAAAAAATATTGATTGATGACGGGCGGCAGCGCTTGCGCCGCCCGAAGGCAATGTACCACTCTTGCAATATTTTCCCGAACCTTGCGCGGTCTCTTCAGGAGCTAGGCCCTTTAACTTTCGAGGGTCGCGTCCATGGTAATTTCAGCATTAAGCACTTTGGATACGGGACAGCCTTCTTTGGCTTTCTTGGCAATTTCGAGAAATTTTTCCTTTTCCATTCCCGGCACCCGCGCCGAGACCGTCAAGTGGCTGGCAGTAATTACCAGCGCGTCACCCTTCTTTTCTATGGTTACCGCGGCCTCGGTCTGTATGCGCTCGGGCGGCGAACCCGCTTCGCCCAGCATCATCGACAAGGCCATGGAAAAGCAGCCCGCATGCGCCGCCGCGATCAATTCTTCCGGGTTTGTTCCCTTGCCATCTTCAAAGCGCGACTTGAAGCCATAGGGAGCGTCGCGCAATACGCCAGTTTCGGTGGAAATTGTACCGCCACCTTCCTTGACACTGCCTTTCCATATTGCTGTTGCTTTCTTACTCATGGTTATTCCTTTAAGTGATGATGGGACCGCGAGAGCCACGGCATGTGGAAGGTAAGGTGAAGCAAGTGCCGTACCTGACATGGAACAGTCCACCAAACGCTCAACTGATACACTCCTGTATCCCTGCAAGGCAGCGTTTTCCCCTATTCCATTTTTACTAAAAGTTTTTTAAAGCATGGCCAGCACCTTAGCAATTGTCGTTTCCCTATTACTCCTGATGTACTTGGCCTATCGTGGCGTTACCGTACTGCTTCTGGCGCCGCTCATGGCGGCCTTGGCCGTGCTGCTGTCTGGCGAGATAAGCATTTACCTGCCCATCTACACCGACACTTTCATGAAGGCGCTGGGCAACTATGTGATCCAGTTCCTGCCGATCTTCCTGCTGGGCGCCCTGTTCGGTCAACTCATGGCGGACTCGGGCGCCGCCCACACCATCGCCCGCTGGATCGTTGCCAAACTCGGCGATAAGCATGCGATTATCACCGTGGTGCTGGCCTGCGCCATCTTGACCTACGGCGGCGTATCGCTCTTCGTCGTAGCATTCGCGATCTACCCAATTGCCACTGATCTTTTTCGCACCGCCGACATTCCGAAACGCCTGATACCAGCAACGATTGCGCTGGGTTCCTTCACCTTTACCATGACGGCGCTACCCGGCACGCCTGCTATCCAGAATGCCATACCGATTCCTTATTACGGCACCAACGTATTCGCCGCACCCGGCCTGGGCATAATAGCCGCGGCCATTATGTTGCTGGGCGGCATGTGGTGGCTGCGGGGCCGTGCAGCAAGCGCCCGCCTTGCTGGCGAAGGCTATGGCCAACACGAGGATGATACCGATAGCACGGGCACAGAGGAAGCGAACAACGGCGGACTCTCGCACATGCCGCTGGTTCTGGCCATACTGCCTCTTATCCTGGTTATTTCGGTGAACGCTCTATTTACCTATGTGGTGTTCCCGCGCATGGACATGAGCTTCGTTACTGAACGCTTCCCCCACCTGACGCCGGCAAAAGTAATTGGACTATGGGCGCTCATCATTGCGCTTGCAGCGGCCTGCACCACCCTCGTCGTTTCGCGACTAGGACATTGGCAGGATCTGCGCGGCACTGTCAACAAAGGCGTCTTCGGCTTCATGCTGCCATTGTTCAACACGGCATCTGAAGTCGGTTATGGAGCAGTCATCGCCGGCCTCGCCGGTTTCACTATCATCCGCGACGCGGTGCTGAACGTGACCCCCGGCAATCCGCTGATTTCCGAGGCCATTGCCATGAACGTACTGGCCGGGATTACCGGTTCGTCTTCTGGCGGCCTGAGCATTGCACTGCAGACCTTAGGCCCAGACTACCTGCGCATGGCGCAAGAAGCAGGCATTAGCCCTGAACTGATGCACCGTGTGGCCGTGATGGCTGCGGGGGGCTTCGATACCCTACCCCATTGCGGTGCAATCATTACGCTGCTGGCAATTTGCAAGCTCACGCATCGCCAGTCTTACCTGAACATCGCCGCCGTGACCATGGCAGCACCAATGGTTGCCCTGGTCACGGTAATCGCGCTGGGCACGATGTTCGGCAGTTTTTAACTACGTTCGGGCGGGGCGCCCAGCATTTCCAAAAGCCGCCGCAGCTCTGCCTGTTCTACTGTAGTTAGTGTCGCGCTCACGCGTGCGTCGTGAGCGCATATTTCCCGGGTAATGGTTTCAAGCGCTTTGCTGCCTTCTGCAGTAAGCATCAAGGCGAAGGCGCGCTTGTCGCTGGAGAAATCCATGCGCTGCGCATAGCCGAGCTTTTCCAGCGCATTGACCACTTGCACCACACCTGACCGTGCAATGCCCATCGCCTGCGCAAGCGTCGTCAGCTTCAGGCCGGGATTGGCATGGATAATTGTCATTGCCGAAAAACGGGGCGGCGTCATGGACCATGGCGCGAGCGCATCCAGGAAATCCTGATAGATCCGTATTTGCGCCCGGCGCAAGGCGTAGCCTATCAAGCCATTTAGCGCACCGTAATCAATCCCTGGCATATGCGCATTAAACGCCTGGCCACGCTGGGCGGGACGACGATGATTGGGCCGCGAACTAGGTTTCGTGCTCAAGAGATGATCCTGCCTGCAAACTGAAAAACCGCCATACATTACCCCGAAAACGGTGCTGGCCATCACCTGCAAGGGTAATTCCCGATACACTGACTAGCACACTTGATTGTTATGATACATAACAAATATCAAGGGAGATAGAATTGAAAGTCATTATTGTGGGCGCCGGTATTGGCGGCCTGACTTTGGCGCTTATGTTGAATCAGCGCGGAATCGATTGCGACGTCTTTGAAAGCGTGCGCGAATTGAAACCGCTAGGCGTTGGCATCAATTTGCTTCCCCACGCAACCCTGCAGTTGCAGTCCCTGGGTCTGTTGGACACCTTGGCAGAAACGGCGATCGAGACATCCGCCCTGCACTATTTCAACCAACACGGCCACGCCATTTGGCAAGAGCCGCGCGGCGTGGCGGCGGGCTATCCCGTACCCCAGCTATCGCTGCACCGCGGCGAGCTACAGATGCTGCTTGCGCAAGAAGTTGTCAAACGCCTGGGCGCCAGCCGCCTGCATACCGGCATGGCATTTGAGTCACTGCAACAAGACGCGCAAGGCGTTACTGTCCGCTTTCGCAACCGCGCTACGAACACGGTGGACGACGTGCGCGGCGATGTGTTGGTCGGTGCTGACGGCATTCATTCCACAGTTCGACGCTTTTTCTTCGCCCCTTTCGATCACCTGCGCTTCTCGGGCCGCATGCTGTGGCGCGCAGTGACCGACGCGGCACCTTATCTGGATGGTCGAACCATGTTCATGGCTGGCCATCAAGACCAAAAGTTTGTCTGCTATCCCATTTCAGAACCTTTACGTCAGCAAGGACGCTCCCGTATTAACTGGATCGCCGAACTTCGAGTCGGGCAAGATGAGCTTCCCAGCACCGACTGGAACCGGGAAGTAGACGCCTCTGTTTTCGCTGACCGGTTCGCCTCATGGCAATGGGACTGGATCGACATCCCCGCACTGATTAAAGGCGCCGAGGCTATCTACGAATTTCCTTTAGTGGATAAAGATCCGCTACCGTGCTGGACGCAAGGCCGGGCTTGCCTGCTTGGCGACGCAGCCCACCCCATGTATCCGATCGGGTCGAATGGCTCTGCCCAGGCAATTCTGGATGCAGCCTGCCTGGCAGCACGGCTGCAGGCAATTGGTAAAGACCATCGAAGCAGCGTCGAGCTGGCGCTCAAAGAATATGAGGCGGAACGCCTGCCTCTTACGTCGGGCATCGTATTGCGCAACCGCTTGAACGGGCCGGAACAGGTGATGCAAATTGCACATGAACGCGCGCCCGAGGGTTTCGCGCACATCCACGACGTCATTCCGGAGGCCGAGCTCGCCGAGATAGCCATACGCTATAAGCGTCTTGCTGGTTTCGATCCGCAAGCGCTCAAGCCCTAAACATTCCCGCTCGACGATTTCTATTGAGAACCATGTGATGAATACACCCCCTCCAGCGCCAGAGCTAGAACATTTATGCACCATCATCGTCGATGTTGGTGCTCCGCAGGAGGTCGGCGCTACGCCTACAGGCAGACGCCGCGTGATTCCGATTCTTGGCGGTTCTGTTCGCGGAACGAAACTGGAGGGCCATGTACTGCCGGGCGGCGCAGACTTCCAGAGCATAAGGTCAGAAACCTTTACAGACATTCACGCGCGCTATGTCATTCAGACAAACGATAACGAAACCGTATATGTTGAGAATACCGGGATACGCACGGGAACGGCTGACGATATTGCAGCCTTGGCGGCTGGGCATCCTGTGCCGCCCGAACGTATTTATTTTCGTAGTTATCCCCGATTCGAAACGGCAGCGCCCAGGCTGGACTGGCTCAACAAGCATCTATTCGTAGGAACGGGCGCTCGATTCCCCGATCGTGTCGAGCTTAATTTTTATCTACTGCGATAAAGACCAAAAACAGAAATCTACAGGAGACATCCCCATGAAGCTACGCATTCTCAGCACCCTGCTCGGCACCCTTTGTCTTTCGATCGCCGCGACCGCCAGCGCCGCATTCCCTGACCACGCCGTACGCCTGGCTGTCGGCTTTCCGCCAGGCACCGGCCCCGACATTGTCGCCCGCACAATAAGCGAACAGTTGTCGCAGACACTAGGCCAACCGGTGGTCGTCGAAAACAAGGCGGGCGCGGGCGGCCAGATCGCCGCATCGTCAACCGCTAATGCCACGCCGGATGGCTACAACATCCTGCTCGGCGAAGTCGGCTCCATCAGCATCGCTCCCGAGACTACCTCACAGCTTTCGTATAAGCCGCTGACATCGTTCGCGCCCATCAGCGAAGCCGTGCGCGCCAACTTCGTACTCGTTGTCCCGACTAACTCTCCGTACAAATCGCTCAAGGAGTTCGTGACAGGCGCCAAGGAAAACGCCCATAGCATTAATATCGCTACATTTGGCGCTGGCACCCCGGGCCATTTTGGCGCGGAGATGCTGGCCGAGGAAGGCGGCTTCAAGATCGAGCCCGTGCACTATCGGTCCACCGGCGATGCGGTATCGGCCATTATCGCCGGTCAGGTTCATGGTGCTTTTGTCACCACCGCCATGGCCAAGCCACAAATCGACTCCGGCAAAATGCGTGGCCTGGCGATCACGGGGGCCGAGCGCGGCAAGACGCTGCCAGAGATCCCGACTTTTGCTGAATCAGGCATGCCGGGCACTGACTTTGGCGCCTGGTTCGCGTTCTTTGCCCCTGCCGGAACACCCGATGCCGCCCTCGACACCCTGCAAAAAAATATCGTCACGGCCCTGGCTTCCGACAAAGTACGCACCACGCTGGAAGGCAACGGCTTTGTCATCGTGGGCTCGAGCCGCCAGGAAATGATCGATCTGCTTGCCAGCGAACAAAAACGCTGGGAGGCCGTGGTGAAAAAGACGGGATTTAAGATTAACTAGATAAGTTTCGGGGTGGCCGCACTGGATGCGTCGACCCATCCCGATACCCCTGGCACCCTGCCGAAAAGCCATCGCAAGCAGCGATCTGATATATAGGGTAAACTCTCATTCTTCAGACGCGGGGTGGAGCAGTCTGGCAGCTCGTCGGGCTCATAACCCGAAGGTCACAGGTTCAAATCCTGTCCCCGCAACCAAACATACAAAGTCAGCTTTGATAAAAAAAAGCACATACAGAAAAGCCCCGACATGTCGGGGCTTTTCTGTATGTGCTTAGTACCATTAACGTAATGACAAGCCTTTCAGCTCGGCAGCCAGCATTGCCTGCAGTTCCCGAAGGCGCTCCGGCCCTAATCGTGCCGTAAGTGTCGCCAGACTTATAGCTCCTATGCCATGACTCCCGATACGAAATGCGATGCCCAGTCCGGCTATCCCTACTTCGTCGAACGCGTCATAAGTAAGTGCATAGCCGCATTGGCGAACTTCTTGAGCTGCGGTCAGCAGTTGATCAAGCTCAACACCCTGCTCTTGATATTCATCGATGTGGCTCTCGTAGATTCTTTTGATTTCCGCAGGCTGCATAAACTCCAAGATAGCAGTTCCGCCTGTTCCGGTACCTATCATACGGCGCTGGCCGATCTGCGTGGTCAGCACTTTCACCATAGAACTACCCTCCTCCCGATGGACACAGTAGATATAGTCGCCTTGGCGCATCATCAAAAAAACTGTATCGCCTGCAATACGGCCGATGCGGCGCAACACAGGTAAAAAGCGGGTGAGCAAAGGGGTAGGCTTGGACAATAAGGAACCCAATAGAACAGCCTCGGGACCCAAGTAATAAAGGTTATCGCTACCCCGGTCAACAAACTGTTCTTCAACCAGACAAGTCAGCAAACGATATGCCGTGCCGCGATCAAGCTCGGATTCGCGCACTAATTGCGCAAGCTTCACGCCCTCGTCACGATATTTGCCTACCAGCCTTAACAAGGATAAGGCGCGACGTACACTTTGCGCACCTTGCACCTGCGTACTCGCTGACTTTAGCTCGTTCGCCTCAACCTTGCTCGAAGCGTTCGAACCTTCGATACCGCTCATACCCAATAGTCCCATTACGTTATTGACCCGTAAAAACAGGCTTTCGTTTGTTGGCAAAGGCGTCAATCGCCTCATGATGGTCTTTCGAGAGATTCGTTAAGCATTCGTAGGCAATACCGGCGTCCATATGCCCATGAGCCAATTGGCGTAGCGGAATTGTATAACCCGCCTTAGTCCAGCGGATTGCTTTGGTAGCGCCGTTGCGAAGCTTACCCACCAGGGCCTCAACCTTCGCATCAAGCTCAGAAGCAGGCACTACATTGCCGATAGCGCCCAGCTGTTTCGCCTCATTTGCGCTTAACAAATCGCCCGTCAATAACAGCTCACGCGCCTTGCCATAACCAATTACCTGAGGCCAAAGGAAGCCGCCCCCATCTGCGGCATTCAATCCGACCCGTACATGGGGGTCACCGATGCGTGCGTTCTCGTCCATGACCGTAATGTCGCACAATAGCGCCAGCGTTGCTCCCAGGCCAACGGCATCTCCATTGATTCGCCCAATAATGGGAATTTCACAATCAAGCATGGAATAGACGATGCGCTTAGCTTCCCACGTAACGATTTCGAACTTCTCAGGTTCAACTACGGCTTCGCGCATCCATTCGATATCGCCACCGGCACAAAATGCCCGCCCCTCTCCAGTAAGGACGATCACGTTAATATCGCGGCGCGCACCCAAGTCAATAAAAATACGCGATAACGCGGTATGGAGCTCGCCGTTAACGGCATTCATTGCATCTGGCCGGTTAATAGTGATGCGAGCTACGCGATCTACGATGTCAAGTTTCAAAGCGGAATTGGGCATGTTTTTTTCCTATTAATAAATTAAAAAGGCTTCCTTTCAGGCAGCCAATAAAATGTCCCGAGTGTTGATGCGCGCTAGTTGAGCCTCTGCCGCACCAAACATCTCTGCGGCCACATGCAAACGGCGGTAAAAGTGGGTGAGCTTGTATTCTTCTGTGACGCCTATGCCGCCCGACAGCTGCACCAGTTGACCTACTGCCCGTAGACCCCGTCGGCCAACAAAGCTCTTGGCCACGGCTAACGTAGGCCAAGGCCCATTCGGTGCACTATCAATTTCCAGCCCGAGGCGCTCGGCCAAAGCAAGCAACTGCTGCAAATCGCAAAAAACCTCGGCCATTTTGTGTTGCACAGCTTGTTGGGCTGACAGCGGCTTGCCGAACTGCACACGTTGCTTGAGATAGTCCAGCGTCAACGTAAAAGCTGCCTCAATGACACCGGCAGAATCAGCGACCATCGCCGCTGCGGCCAAGTCCAGCGCCATTTGTGCAAGACTGGCCTCTTGCCCAACATCCAGCCACTGACCTTGCACCATCTTCATGCCTAATAAAACAGTAGCGCGGGCATCGATCAAACGAGCCGATCGCTTATCGACTCCCGCAGCATCGGCATCCACAAGCACCAAACGCAGCAACCCATCTTGCTGCTTAACAGGAATCACAAAATGCGTCGCAAATTCGGCGCCCAATACTGGCCCTGCAATACCTTCCAGCACGGGCTGATCGC
>NZ_JBEBUX010000012.1:0-51402 GCF_040393045.1 Pollutimonas bauzanensis
GCAAACAGGCAGGCGGCGTGCTTCTTCCCATTGGCAGAGTCAAACTAAGCGCATTATTTAGTTGAATAGCCGCTTCACAATAGCGGCCGCTTTCTCTTCAGATGCCTTTTGCTGCTGAGCAATATCCGCCGGGCTGGCTGCCGCATTACTACATGCTTGCGCCAGTCTTGCAAATTTACGCTTACACTCCTCCGCCCGCTGCTTCGCAGCGCTCCATCCTCGCGTTTGACCATAGAAGCCAATAGCCTGCGGCCATGCATCGGGTGCATTTCCAAAATGGCTCAGACCCATATCGATGACTTTGGCAGCCTCGGATTTACGGTTCTGCGCCAGTAACTGCGTTGCATACTCCGCATAACTGAACCAGGAGCGATCAGGTTCGGCTACCATGTTTCGTTGCAGGACGTCGCCCACCCGACCTGACGCACGCCCGCCCTTTTTGCTTCCCGCCCGTGCCAGCTGAGCCTTGAACAACGCATGCAAGGGCAAAGTATGCCTTGCTGTGGGTCCAGATGCCGCTTTCGTGGCCAGGCCCATGGCGGCCGGGCTTTCCAAATTCTGAAGTGCCTGAATCGCCGATTGATAATTCTTCAGTGTCTGCGCCGTTCTGCGTTCTCCCTGCGCTTTCAGCCATGGTGTCGTGGTCGCGTCTTCCTTGACCTCTTCTGGAGGCAGCAAGTCGACGGCGGCGGTCAGACGATCCAGTCGCGCCAAGGTCTCGGGATGTTTGCTGGTCGTGCTCTTCCATATATCGCTCACTCCGTCACTTCCCAATTGCAGAGCACTGGTAAGAGCAAAATTCAGATGAATGACTGGCACCGACAACGCCGCATCCAGAGACGTCTTAGCTTTTTCTGCGGCGGCGGCGCCCCCTTGCTCGGCTTCCTGCTTCAATGCCTGGCGCATCTGTTCGCGCATAACGGCTGCCTGCTTTTCGTTTTCCTCTTCCCAGGTAGCTAGTCGTTCGAGCATGGTTTTGTAGCCAGCCCCATACGAATAACCGCGCTTAAGGCTAATAGAGAGTCCGAACAGGTCGGCCGCGGACTCTTGTGACCTGCCCCATGCCGCCGCGGCAAGTTCGCGACCCAGCATATATGCAGACGTAACACTATCGACGTGCGTCCAGCCACTAACGGCCGCCGCATTTGTGGCGATTCCGACGCCCATCGCAACCCAGGTTGCCACCTGATTGCTATGATCCAGAGCCGTATCGAGCTCATGATAGTGCAGGTAGATATGTCCGAACTCGTGGGACAACAGCGCCACAATTTCATCTTCGCTTTCCGCGGAGGACAGCCAACTTTGCGAAATGTAGATATTACCGGCAGCAGTGGCATAGGCATCCAGTCCGGACGAAGCCAGCACATGCACGGAACCCGGCCAATCAGGCACGCCCGCCTGTTTCTTGATTTGGGCTAACAGGCCGTCAAGATATCGCTGCATCGTCGGCATATGCACCAAGCCATAGCCTGTCGCACGTTGATTGATGATATCGTCCCGCCGATCTGCCCACTGACGGGGCTCGGGTGCCGCGTAATCAGATCGCAGTGTTTCAGCGTCGCCCTTGCTATTGCCCAGCAACGACCACGAAGAACCAGACATTGTCTGGCAGCCCGCCAATGACGCTGCGCATGCAATAAGCATGCAAAGACGAAAAAGAGTGCGAGCCGCCGGGCGCGCCAGAATAGTCGTTTGCATCATTGACCTATTTGCAAGAGCCAGAACCGATGCCAGGCATCGAGTTGGTAAGTTCGCTACGTACAGCCATGGCAACGCAGTCCGCGGTAGAGCCTTTCTTGACACGAACATGGATGTTGCGCACCCAATAGTTCTCACCCTTGATCTGCACAGCCAGGTATCCTGATTTTTTCTCTTTCACCGGCAAAGGCCAGCCAATTTCATTCACATTGATCTCGCGCACGGGTGCCGTCCCGCCTGCTTGACTGTATAGTTCCAGCGCCTTGCGCGACTTGCTGCTCGCGCCGACGATCTCGTCCTGCGCCGCGGCATACAAAGGCAGACACAGCACCAATGCGGTCGCTACTATTTTCGTGACAGATTTCATTCCCAAGTCCCCCTTCTGGTTTTTCCCATAAAAAACGTGCGTAGCTTTTCCGTGTAGTTCAAGCCTTCGGCCAGAATGGTCATACCGACCAGTTCTATCACCGGCAACATTCCGATTCGAAACCACATCTGCAGCAAGACGATCAAGATCATCGCGAGGACAGTCTGTGCCGCCGTGCGCGTCAGCCATACCACCACGCGCGCCGGCGCATTAAGAAGGCGCCAGCCTAAGCTTGTGTCCCGGCCATACCAGTGCTGGCGGTGTTTCCGCCTGAACAACCTCTGACGCAGCGCGGCGAAAGCCTCGTGCACAACAAAGACGGCAAAGATCGCGGCGAGACCAGATATGAATAGCTCCGATGAAGGCGGAATATCCCATTCGCTGTTTTGCTTGTATTCGCCCTTGAATGCCAATAGGTTATCCAGGGCCATGGCATGCACATAAGGCCCTGGAATCAACCCATGAACGGGAGATCTGGCCATGTCGTTGTAGCCCTCCACCGCTGCACCGACAATAAGATAGCGATTGCGGGCGTATTCGCCGAATGAGGCGTCGTCCATCGATGCAACTTGCGCCATGGACAGCGTCGGGTGATACGGACAAATCGGTTTTTGTTCAGAAATACCAAAAACCTGTCGTAGAACGTGCGGAACGGCGCGAGTCCATTCAACCTTGCCTCCATGGCAATATCGCAGCAATTGCGGTGGGTGCTCTATCGTGGGCGGAGTTGCTCCCCAAATCAGCGCAAGCGGTGAGGTCTCTTCACCCAGATCAATGCCTTCCACATCCTGCGCCATAGCCATGGCCGCACTGCGGAAAGCTGGCATATCGGGACTCGGTGGCGTTCCCGAGACCCAGCCTTGCCCATTCGCATACGTGGTCAAGGGGTAATTCCAAGTCATGTTATCGACGGAATCGGGAGTATGACGAACACCAACCAACTCGAAGCACGATGCGCCGTCCGGCGCCACGGTCTGTTCTAGATCTTTTCGTAGATGAAGCCGGCCATCTTCCCTAGAGTGCAGTCCAGCCAGAAACACGGGAATGCCACGCTCGTGCCGAATGGTGCACAACGCCTCCTGCAGCTCTGGCAAAGAGGGATCATCACGCTGTTGTCCAAAAGTGATGTCCAGAAATAACGCCCGGGGGCGCGCATCGGGATCCTCGGTAAGCCGCAATAGCCACCCAGCATGGTCGCTGTATGAAATCGGCCATGCGCTGTTTGCGTCTTTAAGGAATTCGTCGTCATACATGACGACCGTAATGGCGTCGCGCTGATCGTTTGGGTAAAACAGGCCGATCAACGGCGCCTGCCCGGTCGCCATGTAGCGAGTCAGCACCATGCCTTGCGTACTCAGCCGGTCGCCTAACCAAAGCATGGAAAAGGAGACGATCGCGAACAGCAGGAACGTTCGGAGAAAACGAAACATATAAATCTTGGCCACCGCACGAGTACTCAACAAAGACCGTTTAACGCTTAATGAAACTATAGGTAACTGAAGTTGCGTAATGTATCACGCTCCGTAGTTTGCATACGCATGTAATGAAAGAGACGGACCAGGCAAAGATTGCGTTGACACGGTTATGAGCCTTTATTAATATACGGAAAGCCAGATATCCGGACAATAAGAATCAAATCTACATTTAACACTAGGAGACAAGCATGGTGACGCAGGCTAGGGCTTTGCCCCCATTGGTCGCAAGAAATGAAGCGACCGAGCTTATTCAACATTTTCACCGCGAAGACGAACGTCGCTGGGTGCCGCTTATGGAAGGCGCCTCTTTTTACCCCTTCTCCTTTGACGTCCAGCATAGCGCCTGGCATGGAGTATTCCGAGTACAGCCGGGCGCAAATATACCGGCGCACTATCACGGCGGCAGAGTGGTGGGATGCACACTACGTGGACGCTGGCGTTATCGCGGACGGGACTGGGTTCATGCCCCCGGCTCCTATTTGCTGGAAGTGCCAGGCGACATGCATACTTTCGAGGTAGTAGGCGACGAAGTGGTTGAGCTCTTTGTCATGAACGAGGGTTCCCTGCTCGCTGTAGACGAGGCCGGTGCTGTCACCGCCATTGCCGATGTAATTGTCCGGCTGGAGCAGACCCGAAAGCATTACTCGGAACAGGGCTTCGAGCCGGAGGTAATCGAAGCATTGATTCGATAAATAATTTCTTCGTGTTATCAGGCTTAGCCTGCAAGGGAATCGGACATGACAAATTTAAAAAAGAAACTAAGCGAAGGGCACTGCATCACCATAATCGGGAATAGTGTCGCCAATAGCTATGCCTCAGAACTCGTCGCATCATCGGGTTTCGACGCTGTAATGATCGACCTCCAGCACTCCGCCATTGCACTCGCTGACGTCAATGACTTGGCAAGAGCGGTACGCGCCCAAGGTGCCACTCCCATTGTTAGGGTCACCAGCAATAATGCACCCGAGATCACCAAAGTGCTTGATGGCGGCGTGTCAGCTGTGATTGCGCCCATGGTCAACGATGCGCAGTCGTGCAGACAATTCGTCGAGTCGTGCCTTTATTCCCCGCTAGGGCAGCGCAGTTTTGGCCCCTATCTAGGTCAGGTGATTGAACAGAAAGGTATTGAGCAGTACTACAACGAAACCACAGAGCGTACGTTGCCGATCGCTATGATAGAAACCGACGAGGGCGTCGAAAATGCCGAAGGCATCTTCAGCGTCCCGCACTTGGGCGCGGTCTATGTCGGCGCTAGCGATTTATCCATTTCCCTCGGACTGGGCTGTATTCCTGACTACAGCAACCCTGCGCTGCTTGAACGTGTCGTCCATCTTTTCGAGATAGGCCGCAAGCATGGGGTAGCGGTAGGAGCCTATGCACCTACGCTGGAAGATACGATAAAGCTGAAAAAGCTGGGCGCCCGTCTTCTGTGGGTCGGCTCCGATCAAGGATTCATTAAAGAAGGTGTCATCAGGCGAACCGCCGCCTATCAAAAGGCACTCGAAGCATTCTAGCCCTGCTGCAAATCACTTCCTGGAGGTGTTCATGAGCAACCATCATCTTACTTATTCGGTGCACCGTAACCTGCCATGCAGAACCTGGATGACCGCAACCGCACTGCTGTTCAGCATCGTCCTTTTCTCGGCACATGCCACGGCAGTCGAATATCCTACCCGACCCATCACATTGGTGCTGCCAGCGACGGCCGGCGGCTCGACCGATATTGCGGGCCGCCTAATCGCAGAAGGATTAAGCAAGGAGCTAGGCCAACCTGTGGTAGCGGAGAACAAGGCAGGTGCTGGCGGGATCGTCGCTTCGTCGTATGTGTTGGACAAGCCTGCCGATGGATACACGCTGCTGCTGGCGATTTCCAGCAAAACGGTAATGAAGGCGCTTCAGGAAAAGCCGCTCTACGATGCCTTGAAAGACTTTCGTACAGTCTCCTTGATTGCCCAAGTACCCACTGTCCTTGTCGCACCAGCAAGCCTGGGAGTGAAAAACTTTGCAGATTTAAAAAACTATGTGCGTGATCACCCCGGCCAAGTGATGTGGGCCATTCCGGGAATTGGCACTGCCCCACATCTAACAGGGTATGTTCTCACTCGGGCAATGGGCGCCGACGTCACCGAGGTCCAATATCGCGGCAGTGCGCCCATGCATATTGACGTGATTGCCGGACGCGTCAACGTCACCACCGATAGTTATATCTCCCTTCAGCCTCACATCGATTCTGGCGCCGTTGTGCCACTGGCTGTCATCGGTCATACGCGCTTGCAACAGCTGCCCAACGTGCCGACGTTGACTGAGCTGGGCTACGCTGACTTCAGCGAAACCCTTTTTGACGGCTGGAATGCCATCGACGTTCGCGCCGGTACCCCAGAGCCGATCATCCAGCGTCTGAACGAGGCGCTGGGCAAGTTCATCGCCGACCCAGCAGTAAAGCAGCGAATAGAATCCATGGGCCTGGTTCTATTCGATCCCCAAACATCTGGTGAAGCGCAAAAATTCGTCGAAGAAACCTCCGCCAAGCTTGAACCATTGGCGCGCTCACTGAATCAAAAAGGCCGCTAACATGCCGAGCGACAAAGCGCTTGAGTGAAATGCGGTGGGTTACAATCGGGGCACCGTTCCTGTTTACGCGCTATAGCAGCGTTTCCTCTTTGATACGCCGACCATGAACCCAATCGCTGGAACGCTTGCGCTACCGCCGGAAGCGAGTGACGCGCCCGCTGAGGGCGCTCCCCCCCTGTTGTACTGGACTATCTATCAAACCTTGCTCAAGCAAATCCTGGGCGACCAGCACGCGATAGGCAAGGATCTGCCCATAGAGCGGTTGCTCGCCGAACATTTCGGCGTCAGCCGTTTTACCGTGCGACAAGCCCTCGATTTACTAGAGAAAGACGGGTATATCAGGAAGCAGCGCGCGAAACCAGCCCGGGTCGTCAGCCGTAGCGCCTCTATTCCTGCCGAACGGCCTTTGCGCTCACTGTCCGATATTCTGAGACCGCTTGCCATACAACAAACCCGGGTCGAGTCGTATGAAACCACTCATAATGCCCACGCAGCCCGCCTACTGGCACAATCCGAAGACGCGCCGCTCTATCTGCTACGCCTCTTTCACGGGAACAACGAGCGCCAAATCGGGTTCAGCGAAATCTACTTTCCTCAATCGATTGGTGCCCTACTCACGCGTGCAAATTTCGATGAAGCCGCCAGTGCGGGACCACTTTTCGTCTACCCCGTCGTTGAAGCGCGTAGCGGCTTAAAGATCGATCACGCCAAGGTCACCGTAGGGGCAGACCCGGCAAGCAAAGCACTGCACACCGGCTTGGCGCCCTTATTGGGCAACCATCCGCTTGTGCGTGTCCAGTATGTTTTCTTTTCCCAAGATAAGCCCATCCAGGTCAGCATCAACTGGCTGGATTCACGTGTATATAGCGTAGGCTACGAGCTGAGCATATAAACGCGCCCGGTAGTGGCGATAAAATTTAAGACTTCTGAATGACCTCAATGACGAATGATTCGTGGGCAACACTATTAAGTGGACGCAATGGTTTGCGCTCAATTGCTTTGGCTGGCGGTGTGTCGGTCCATGCTATCAATGTCTACTTAGTCACCACCATCTTGCCTTCCGTGGTCCAAGATATTGGTGGGCTGGAGTATTACGCGTGGAACATGACGTTATTTGTCATGGCTTCCATTCTCGGCTCTGCGCTTTCTCCTAAATTCATACAGTCTTTTGGCTTACGCAACGCCTTCATCATCGCTATGGTGGTGTTTATGGTGGGTACCGCCTGCTGCGCCATAGCGCCATCCATGCTTGCCATGTTGGTGGGCAGGACCATACAAGGGCTGGGAGGAGGCTTTCTGCTGGGCTTGAGCTATTCCGCCGTCCGAATTGTGTTCGAAAAAGCATTGTGGCCGCGAGCCATGGTGTTGATATCCAGTATGTGGGGGATTGCAACCCTAATTGGCCCCACAATTGGGGGCATTTTTGCACAGTCGGGTCACTGGCGACTGGCATTTTGGTCAGTGATACCTGTCGTTCTGCTTCTGATGCTATTAGTGTGCACACAAATCGAGCCGGCACAATCTGGCGGTGAAAAGAACGTAAAAGTACCGGCAGGGAAAATCGCTGTGTTGGGTTTGTCGGTATTCCTTCTGTCTTACGCGAGCCTATCGGATCAGTGGACAATTAACGCATTAGGATTAGCAGCGGCGCTGGTCCTGACCTTATTAGTCGGTCGTGCGGATAATGGTTCAACCGCCAACTTATTGCCGCACGGCACATATCGTTTCGGCGGTACCCTTGCCGTGCATTACTTATGTGTGGCTTTTTTAAGTTTGGCGATAGCCATTGAAATTTTTATCCCCTACTTTTTACAAACCATACATGAACAACGTCCTCTGGTTGCGGGATATTTCATGGCGTCGCTTTCTTTTGGCTGGACGACCGGTTCATTTATCAGTGCAGGCCGCTCGCCCAAGGCTACCCAGCGTTATGTGCAGTTCGGCCCTCTCGTTTCGGCGCTTGCACTGATCCTGTTAGCCGTACTCATGCCCCTGGATTTAAAGCAGTACGTTGGGGGGGCATATTGGTTGCTTGTGCCTCTGGTCTGCGTTGGCGGAGGTATAGGCGTATGTTGGTCTCATTTGTTAACACGCGTATTTCACGCGGCCCCTGCCGGCCAAGAGAATATTGCATCCGCCGCTATCATTACCGTGCAGTTGTATGCCCTCGCCCTTGGGGGCGCCTTGGCTGGAATGCTGACCAACCTTTCGGGGTTTGTTAGTCCTGGCGGCGCAGTGGGCGCCAAATCCGCATCGGCGGTGTTGTTTTTAGTGATGTCGACAGGACCATTTTTAGCAACATGGCTGATTTACAGCAAGAGAAAAGTAAGCCGTAATACCGTTGAGTAAATTGGCAACTTTCTGAGCAACGCTAAGAGCCTGTACCCTGAACCAGCTACAGTAAAATCAGTCCATGCTCAATACCGCACTAAAATACTTTCTTGCCGTCGTTAACGCGGGCTCTTTGACTGTGGCGGCGCAAAAGCTGCATGTCGCCCCCTCTGCGGTCAGCCGCATGATCAAAAAGCTCGAAGACAAGCATCAGACCTCGCTGTTTGATCGCCATGCACGCGGTATGGTGTTGACCGAGGCGGGCGAATTATTGGCCGCTTACGCCAGGCGCGCCTATCTGGAATCAGAACGCGCCCACGCCGAGATCCGGGATCTCAGCTATATCGGTCAAAAGTTGATCAAACTATCTGCTAATCAGGCATTTGGCCGTGAACTGCTGCCGCGTGCTATCGGTGAATTCCGGAAGATTGAACCGCAGGTAAGCTTTGAGCTCAACGTGTTGCAATCGTCCGAAATCAACCGCCGGGTCCGAAAAGGCGAAGACGACATCGGTTTGAGCTATAACCTGTCGCCACCGGAAGGCGTGCATATTCAGTATGCCCGCCGCATGCCAGTCTTCGCGGTGATGTCGCCCGACCATGCGCTGGCCACGAGGCCGACCTTATCCATGCGCGATATCGCCGATTGGCCGGTAGCGTTAATGGGGCCTGGCAGCACCATACGCTTCATTGTCGACCTGTGCTGCATGCATGAAAAAATCAAGCTGAATATTGCTTTGACAAGCAATAATCAGGGCGCCATTCAAAACTTCTGCCGCGATTGGGGCATCATCAGTTTTTCCGGCGACCTGACCGTGCTCGAGTCACTGGAAAGCGACAAATTAGTTGCCATCCCCATGACCAACGATGAACTACGCCAGCGCACTCTGCATATTCAGACGCTGTCAGGACGCGAACTCCCCTTGAGCGCCGAACGTTTCGTTCAGCGGGTCATTCATCACATCGATACTTCGTATGAAGGGAAAAGGCTGCAACAGCTAGCCTGGCCGCTAGCGAACGACCCCTCAAGTTAACCAGTGTTGACTGCCCAGTCGGGTTCCACCCAGACGGCTTCATCGTCAATGGGCCACACCGGCCGCGGCAAACGCTTGAACGCAATCTGTTTCAGGTTGGGCGTCGTCAGCCCCGAACTGTCGACGTCATAGATGGCGTCATCCGGGAAGAACTCATCGAAGCCAGCGCGATAGTGGCCGCGGCTCTTGACGATAACGCATCGGGCTTTCGAGATATCTATTCCATGCATTTCGAGCATCACAGGCTCGGCCAGTTGGCGACGCAAAGTGCCTACCACCACCTGTAGTCCCGAATCGACCATTTCCAGCAACGCACTGGCGCCCATGGAAAACTTGCGGCCGCTCATGATGCCGCGGCGTCCCACACCTTCGCCGTCAGAAATTTTCAGTACCCGCGCCCGTGCCGTGTATCGGCGTGAATAGTCACTTTCGACACGATTAAAAACCGCGTCGAACTCGGCGCCCACGCCCAGATCATGCGCTTGGGCAGCAAGATCTGGTGCGACAAACACCCCCAGCACCACGCCTGGAATACGCGCCTCGTTGAACGCTTGCAGCAACCAGGTGGTATTGCCTCGCCCACCTCCACCAGGATTATCAGCAACGTCGGCGAACAACAAGGGGCGGCTGGCATCCCGTGCCAGTTCAACTGCCTTGGCCGCATCAATGGTGTCGGCCACGTAGCGACCGCGATCAGCCCAGGCGGCACGCGCTACCTGCAAAGCGGTGCGCCGTGCAGCTGCCAGGTCGTCACGCGCCGTTACTGTAATCGTCATTCCACATTTTGGCAGGTCGGTAAACACGAATCCAGCCGCAACCGAAACATTCGCGATAGGACCCTCGCCCGGCGTTTGCATCAGCGAGGTACCCAGCTTTATCAGATCGGCATAAGGCCCCTTGGCGGATGACAACGTCACAGAGGGCGGCGTGATAGGTAGACGGATATAAGCCGTCACCGGTTTCATTCCTTGACGGATTTCATGTAATAAATCGGCGGCCTCGGCAGCCCTTTCGCGCTGGTCGATATGTGGATTGGTGCGATAAGCGATTAGCGCATCAACGGCGGCGACGGTTTCCGATGACACATTGCAATGCAAGTCGTGCGTCACAATCACCGGCACATTGGGTCCCACCAAAGAGCGCAGCAAAACCATCAACGCTCCTTCGGTGTCGTCCTCACCTTCCGCCGATGACGCTCCGTGATTAGCGACGTACACGGCGTCCACTGGCAGCACAGCACGCAGGCGTTGTTCAACCTGTGTCAGGAACTCAGTCCAGACTTCAGCGCTGGCTGGTCCGCCCGGCGGCGCGGCAACCACGATCAGCGGCGCCGGCTCCCAGTCGCCTATGGCATCCATGCGAGCGTAAAACCCGGGCACCTCGCTGGGTAAATGGCTCAGCCCTCGGGCCAGCGTAGTGATACGCTCGCCCTCTTCCCAGCACTGGGCCAGGAAGTCGTCCTTAACCGAGACGGGAGCAAAGGCATTCGCTTCTAAATGAAAACCCAGTATGGCTACTTTGGGAGCGGTGTCACTCATGTAAAACTCTCCTGAAGCCTAGGTTTTCCGTACTGTATAAAACAGTGAGATTTGTGGTTGAAAGTCTTCCCATTCTTTGCGCAGCGCGCTGACGGGATAGGTTGCGCCCAAGGGGATATAAGGCACATCTTCGAAGACCTGCAGCTGGATGTCGCGACAGATTTTTTGCTGTTCAGCCAGATCCGATGCGTTGAACCAATCCAGACGCAGCTGTTCCAGCTTCTCGCTGGTAGGCCAGCCGAACCAGGCCTGCTTCCCATTACCGCGCATCGCCAGATGGCCCGCGGGATCAAGATTGTTTGGCCCCGTATTGCCCGTGAAAGCAACGCTCCAGCCACCATTGGACGTGGGTTCCTGACTATTGCGGCGCTGTACCGCTGTGCCCCAATCCATAGTTTGCACGTCAACATTGAAACCTAGCTTCTTGAACAGATCAGCCGTCACCAGCGCGGCGGCATGCCAGGTTGGAAAGTCGGCAGGATCAAGCAATACAACGGTTTCACCGTTATAACCGGCATCTTTGATTTGTTGGCGAGCCTTATCCAGGTCGCGCTTACCCGTGAGTTTTTCCAGGCCCGCATCGCTGGCCATAGGCGAATCCGGCACAAAGACGCCACACTTGTCGCTCCAATACTCAGGAAAATCAGCGCCATTCATAGCAGTCATGTAGTCGGTCTGATTGACGACGCTAAGCACCGCACGGCGAATTTCAGGGTTGTTGAATGGGGCATGCAAATGGTTAAACCGCATGACGCCAATCGTGGGCAAACTGCGTTTTACCAGCTTGATGGCAGGGTCGTTGTGCAGTACAGGAAGGAAATCGCTATCGATCATTTCCACCCCGTCGACCTCGTTCGCCTGCAACGCGGCAATAGCGGTTGCGCGATCAGGAATGATATTCCAACGAACTTGATCAACGTGGGCGATTTTCGGGCCAGCTGTAAATACAGGTGCAAAATCGTCTTTTCTAGGCTGATAAGCTTCGAACTTTTCGTACACCACCCTGGAACCGGATACCCACTGATCAGCGATAAACTTGAAAGGCCCACTGCCTATCATTTGCTTGACTGCCACGTTGTCTGGCGTATTGGCCAGCGCCTCGGGCATGATGCAAGCCATATTTCCAGACTGCCGGCCTAAGGCATTCAGAATCAACGGGAATGGTTGCTTCAATGTGAACTGCACGGTTTTGTCGTCCAATGCACTGAGCGATTCAGTAGCCTGCATCAGGGAGCGTCCCATCAAGTCGCGCTTGGCCCAACGGTTCAGGCTGGCGATCACATCCTGCGCACGTACGGGCGAACCGTCATGAAACTGCAAGCCGTCGCGCAACGTAATCTTCCAGAGCAAGCCCTCGTTTTCTACGACATGGCCGGCAGCCATTTGCGGATGCGGCTGGTATTGCGCATCCAGCCCGTATAAGGTGTCGAACACCAACTGAGCGTGACCTTGGGTAATGGCCGCTGTAGTGAACATGGGATCGAGCAAAGTCAGATCGGCTTGCGGCACCCACCGGAATACGGTTTTGGTATTTTGCGCCCAAAGAGCGCCAGGCATAGCCATGGCCGCCACTGAGGCCGACGAGGTAATCAAGAATGTCCTGCGATCCATTACTGGCTCCTAAAAAAAGACATAATGACGATTAGTACAAACCGCCAATCCGGTGTTGCGCTACATAATGATCCCGCCCTACTTCGACCAGTTCACCAACATTGGGCTCATCGCCGAGTTTTCGAACTGGACTGGGAAGGTCGCTGACTTCCAGGGCTGTCGTACGCCGTACAGTCGGATCGGCGATCGGAACAGCCTGCATAAGTTTCTTTGTATAAGGGTGTTGCGGGTTCTCAAAAATTGCCTGACGTGGCCCGATTTCCGCAATCTGCCCCAGGTACATGACCGCTACCCGATGGCTGACGCGCTCGACCACGGCCATATCGTGAGAAATAAACAGATAAGCCACGCCCATGTCGTGCTGGAGGTCAATCAGTAAGTTGACAATCTGGGCTTGAATCGAGACGTCAAGCGCCGATACGGACTCATCTGCAATCAACACCTTGGGATCAACCGAGAGTGCGCGCGCAATACAAATGCGTTGGCGCTGACCGCCGGAGAATTCGTGCGGCCAACGCCGAGTCATCGACGCATCCAAACCAACACGCTCAAATAATTCGGCTACCCGGCGATCCGCTTGCGCGCCGTTGGCCAGGCCGTGGATCAGCATGGGTTCCTTCACGCACTCACCCACGCGCATACGAGGGTTGAGCGAGGCGAATGGATCCTGAAATACGAACTGTATGTTGCGACGCAAAGCCAATAGCGATGCGGGATCATTCTGCCGAACAGGAACGCCCTCAAATTCAATCACGCCGCTCGTAATTTTGGCTAAATTCAATAACGAACGCCCTGTCGTCGTCTTGCCGCAACCCGACTCCCCGACCAGAGACAGCGTTTCGCCGGCATGTAATTTGAAACTGACGTTTTCCACTGCATGCACGCGTTTTTTTACGCGCGAGAAAATGCCTTCGCGGACATCAAAACGGGTGACCAGGTTACTAACCTTTAACACCACCTCGCTTGATGGTGCACGACTAACGCGGGCGCCAGTCTCTGAAATGCTCGGGTTCGGGTCTTCTGCTTTATTGTTCGAGACGTCTGTGCCGTTAGCGGGCACAGCGTTCTCTTTTACGCCTTCAGGGGTTAGTAATGCAAAGCGTGCAGGCATGGTCGTTCCGTGCATGGCGCCCAGCCTGGGCACCGCCGCCATCAACGCTTGGGTATAGGGGTGCTGGGGTGCGGCAAACAGACCATTCACGTCGTTCTGCTCGACCACTTCACCCTTGCGCATGACCATTACCCGGTCGGCGACTTCGGCGACCACACCCATGTCATGGGTGATGAAGATAACGCCCATATCCATTTCGTGCTGAAGCTCGCGGATCAATTGCAGAATCTGGGCCTGTATCGTTACATCAAGCGCCGTGGTGGGCTCATCAGCGATCAACAACGCCGGCTTGCACGACAAGGCCATCGCAATCATCACCCGCTGCCGCATACCGCCGGACAGCTCATGGGGATAACGCTGCATGATGGCGGCTGAGTCAGGAATACGCACCTGATCCAGGATACGCCGGGCAGCCGCCGCAGCAGTTTGATTATCGCAATGCTGGTGCAGCAGTATCGCCTCGGTGATCTGAGATCCAATAGTAAACACCGGATTCAACGATGTCATGGGCTCTTGGAAAATCATGCCCATGTCGGCGCCACGCATCGCGCGCATCACGCCCTCGGGTGCCGAAACCAAATCGATAGGCGCCGCCCCCGCCCGGTGGAATTTCATGCTGCCGTGCGTGATGCGACCGCCGCCAAATTCGACCAGCCTCATTATGGTCAGCGAGGTGACCGATTTCCCCGAGCCTGACTCGCCAACGATCGCCAGCGTTTCACGCCGGTCAACATGTAAATTAAGCGACTTGACCGCCTGGAAAGCTTCAGCGCCATAGCCAAAGGCCACAGACAGATCGGCGACATCCAGGACGCGGCGGTCGTTGCTTGAAGACGCAGCATTCATGAATTAAATCCTTTTCGCCATTCGCGGATCGACCGCGTCGCGCAAGCCATCCCCAAACATATTGATCGCCAGAATGGTGATAGACAGGAAGATAGCGGGAAAGGCAATCAGATAAGGCTTGATCTGCCATAAGGCACGCCCTTCGGCCATGATGTTGCCCCACGAAGGTACTGATGGCGGCACGCCCGCCCCAATAAACGACAGGCTGGCTTCGGCAAGAATAGCCACGCCGCAAATATAGGTGGCCTGCACCATCAGTGCAGCCAAGGTATTCGGAAAAATATGCCGGACGATGATGCGGGTGCGGCTGGCGCCCGCCGCCACAGCCGCTTCGACATAAGGCTGTTCACGCAAGGACAGCACCAGCCCGCGCACTAACCGGACGACGCGAGGCATTTCAGCAATGGTGATTGCGATGATCACGTTCTGCAAAGAAGCGCGTGTAATGGCAATCAGCGCAATGGCAAGCAAAATGGTGGGAATGGACATGAAGCCATCCATGATGCGCATGACAATGGTATCAACCCAGCGTATGAAGCCAGCCGCCAACCCAATAACGACACCAATCAGTGTGGACAGCAGCGCGACCGAAAACCCGACGATGAGCGATACTCGCGCACCATAGATCACACGCGAATAGACATCTCTGCCCAACAAATCTGTTCCAAACCAGAACTGTGCGCTAGGCGCGCGGGTACGATGAATGGGAGAAATGGCGGAAGGGTCTGTTGTGCCCAGCCAAGGCGCCAGAATTGCCATCAAAGCGAGAACAAAAATAAGCAGGCCGCCTACCGCCACAGTGGGATGCTGCTTGAGCGTCTTAAGAAAATTGCGCATTAGTAGTTGATCCTTGGGTCGAAAACGCGATAGAGCAAATCGACTAACAAGTTGACGAGCACATAAAGCACGCTAAATAACAGAATGACGCCCTGTATGATCGGGTAGTCGCGCCGCAAAATGGCATCGACAGTCAGGCGGCCCAAGCCGGGAATGGAAAAAACGGTTTCAGTCACTACCGTTCCGCTGATCAGCAATGCAACCCCGCTACCAATGACCGTAATAATGGGCACGGCGGCATTTTTCAATGCATGCCGAAATAGAATATTTCGATTGCCGACGCCCTTGGCACGCGCTGTCCGTACATAGTCCTGCGACAAGGTTTCAAGCAAGGTTGCCCGGGTGATCCGCGTAATCAAGGCGACATATACGCTGCCCAGAGCCAACGCCGGCAGCACCAGGGAGTGCAAAGACAACCATAGTCCTGACGAAAACGGGACATAGCCCTGAACGGGAAACCAGCGTAACTGCAGGCCAAAAAACCATGCCAACAAGTAACCCACAGCGAAAGACGGTACAGAAAAACTGAACACAGCCAGTACCATGACCCCGCGGTCCTGCCAGCGGTTATGTCTCCAGGCTGCGAATGCCCCCATGGGAATGGCAATGGTGACCGACACAAGCAGGGTCATGACCATTAACGAAAAAGTCGGCGCCAGACGCTGCAAAATCATGTGGCTAACCGGCAACCCGGTAAATAGCGACGTGCCAAGATCTCCGTGCAGCGCGTTCCAGCACCAGTGAACAAAACGTGTGAAAAACGGTTCATCCAGCCCTAAGGTCATCCGGATATTTGCAATATCTTGCGGAGTGGCGTCTTCCCCCGCCAACAAGGCGGCAGGATCCCCCGGAGCAAAGTCCAGCAGCCCGAACACGAACAACGCTACGAACAGCATGACCGGAGCGGTCATCAGCAATCGGCGCAATATATAGGAAAGCATTCCACCCCTTATTCTTGAAACAAAAAAAGCAGGAGACAAAGCCCACCCGTTTCTATGCTCGCAATTCTAGGTAGTGTTATGAGTGCTAACAATATCAATATTAATAAGAATGCATTGCCTTTATTAGAACGATAGCTGGGAACCCGCATAGATAAACGATCTCTGCATCGCACGAGTTGCACGCACCACGGGATTACCCTTATGGGATGGCAGTGCTCTACAGTGCGCATTCGGCAGTCTGTCTTGATGACGCAAAAAGCCCATACGTTTCTCAACCTATGGAAAACTTGGCCAAATCCTTACTTACAAAAATAGCATTCTGACTATAAGCTTTTCATCCCCCCCCCGAAGCTTTCAATCTTTAGGCACAAAAAAGCTATCGCAATGGCGACGACCAGAACTACAGCGCAAGGTGAGCCAGATTGCCCCTGATGCCGTCAAAGATTGTGTCCGTTATATGAGCGGGAAATCCTTCCGGAATTTTCTCTTGTACAAGGGTGATTGCGCCTTCTGCTATACCGAATAACTCTTCTAGAATGGCCGTTGTAGACTCTACGCCGATATACCGTTCGCCCACAGCAAGCCAATGCCTCCGGTAGATTTCGCGCATACGGTAGTGAGCATTATTAGTGCGCAAAGCCATGGCCATTCTGACGTTTCGAAGGTGCACCTGATTTGCGCCGCCTCCTACCCAAGGCCAGGCAGACAGTACATCGTAGAGCGGTGCGAGCTTGAATGTACCTCCCGGAGCAATCGCTAAGCTGAAATTCTTGGCATGACCGTCGGTAGCCGCAAGAAGCCAAAAGTACAGCAGTGCCTTGAAAAAGGTCTGTCGGTCATCTCTCGCGTTAGCAGAACCGCGAAGAAGGTCCATCATGCCCGATACACCTGGTCCGCCATCCGACTCATACTTGAGATGCGATGGCAATCCTTGCGCCTGCAGCAGGTCCTCGTGAGGGATGCGAACAATCCAGCCGTCTGGATGAACACTGCGGTCAAATCGCTCAACGATGAGCACCCGCTGGTCTTCGAACTGAGCCATCTCCGTTTTCGCAATAGGCAACCCCATTGCCCTCAATAGCTCCATCGAGAGCCATTCGTTCTCTACGGAATGCTGCAGGTCATAGCGCGTGTTCCCAGCCAGGCCCAGCGGTAGCTTGAAGATGTGAGTAGTTGGCGTTGCACCGTGAGGTACATGCCAAGAACCTTTATGCCAAAGAAGGGCTGTTTTCTCTTGTGCGCCAGCTAATGAGAAGCGAAAGTCGTCACTGGAGTCATCTCCTGTCGACATTATCGCGCCTCTTAGGTGCTCTGCAACTTCCGCTTCAGTTAAGACTCTGCCGTAAATGGATTTCACATCCGGAGGCGGAGAACCCTCCGGAAGTAGCTGTACGGCGCCCGCAGCATCACGGCCAATGGTCTGTAGCAAGGTAAAGGCATCCAGGGATGAGGCTTTGAATCGGGCACCTATACGACGACGTATCGCCTCATTGTCAGGTAGGAGGTTGTCAAAGTAATTGTCGACTGGAGCATCACGCAGACCGTCACCAGCACCCGTCATCGGTAGTGAAAGTGAAAGAGGCCTACCTTGCGGATGGTCTACCCAGGATGGGTCGTACACCAGGCGGGAAGCTGTTCTGCCTTTTTGATGCCACTTTCCCACAAAGACACCATTCATCCAAATATCGAGAGCACTCATTACCAGCCCTCTATAGAATCTTTGAAGGGTCGTCGGGGCTCAGCGACCAACTGAGTATCGAGGACGGAAAGAACCTCATAAACTCTTGCGAAGGCAAGGCCGGAGGCGTCCTTTTCCATGCGAGAAACGGCTTGCTGAGTGATGTTCAGCTCACGAGCGAGCTTAGCCTGGTTCCATCCTTTTTCTTCTCTCAGAGAGCGGATGAGCGGTGAAAGTTGCTCCGCTTTTAATAAAAGTACCGATTTCATCGTCATGTCTCGCACCAAATAAGGATAAGCACATCATAAATGATGTATTTTCTAAATACATCAAATAAGGCGTAAATTCCCGATACAACAAATAAGGTGTAAATGCAAATTACATCATAAACGATGTAATTGTAGATTACAACAAATACGCTGTAAGCATGACTGTGTGTATTTGAGAGTGTCGACCGTCGACCAGCTCCAGGGATTCAATGTCCTAGTGAAACGTGCGCTTCGCATAAAAAAGCGGCCACTAAAAAGTAGGCCGCTTTTTTACGTCAAGAATAGTGGCCAACTTATCTCACAACTCTTGGCCAACTTTTCCGAATACCGACAAACATCAAATATCGATATTGCCCGCCTGCAGCGCATGCTCTTCAATGAACGCACGGCGAGGTTCCACGTTATCACCCATCAACGTTGTAAAGACTTCATCGGCCGCGATCGCATCTTCAACTTGTACACGCAACAACCGACGCACAGTCGGATCCATGGTGGTTTCCCATAGCTGGCTAGGATTCATTTCACCCAGACCTTTGTAGCGCTGCTTGCTGATGCTGCGATCGGCTTCGCTGCGCAGCCACTGCATGGCGTCGCGGAAGTCGGAAATGTACTTCTCGCGACGCCTTTCGCCTTCGCCACGCGCAACCAGCGCGCCTACGCCCATCAGGCCAAGGAAAGTCTTGGCTGCCTTGGACAAGATGGCATAGTCGGCTCCGCGTACAAAGGCGCGATCGAATATGCTGACACGCACGTTGCCGTGATGCATACGGTGCACGATAAGACGCCATGAATCGCCCTCTTCGTTTTCATCGACAGTCACCTTGACGCCATTGGGAACGGAAGGATCATCGATAGCATCGAACAAACGCTTGGCCGATGCTGCCGCCTGCTCGGCATCGTTCAGATTGATTTCTACACCCTCGGCCATGGCCGACAAAGACGGCATATCAATGTGACGCGCCAAACGGCTGATGACACCGTCGGCCATGATGTACTGGCGTGCCAGTTCACCCAGGGCGTCACCGGAAATAGGGGTGGCGCCGTCTTTGGGAATCAACACCGCATCTTTCAATGCCACCTGCAACATGAATTGGGCTTCTTCTTCGTCGTCTTTCAGATAGCGTTCTTCACGGCCAACCTTGACCTTATATAGCGGCGGCTGAGCGATGTAGATATGGCCGCGCGTCACCAGTTCTGGCATCTGACGGTATAGCAACGTCAATAGCAAAGTACGAATGTGTGCGCCGTCGACGTCGGCGTCAGTCATGATGATGATGCGGTGGTAGCGCAGCTTGTCGATATTGAAATCAGGCCCAATGCTGGTGCCCAGCGCGGTAATCAGTGTGGTGATTTGCTCACTGGTGATCAGGCGGTCGAAACGCGCTTTTTCCACGTTAAGCACTTTGCCGCGCAGGGGCAAAATAGCCTGGAACTTACGGTCGCGACCTTGCTTGGCTGAACCGCCGGCGGAGTCCCCTTCGACGATGTAAATTTCGCACAAGGCGGGGTCTTTTTCCTGGCAGTCGGCCAGCTTGCCTGGCAAGCCGGCGCCTTCCAGTACGCTTTTACGCCGGGTCATCTCGCGGGCTTTGCGGGCCGCATCGCGGGCACGGGCAGCGTCAATGATTTTGTTGCACAAGGCCTTGGCGTCGGCCGGGTTTTCAAGCAGCCATGTTTCCAGGGTACGAGCCACAGCTTCTTCAACTGCGGGGCGCACCTCGCTGGACACAAGCTTGTCCTTGGTCTGGCTGCTGAACTTCGGCTCAGGCACTTTTACCGATAGCACGCAAGCCAGGCCTTCGCGCATATCGTCGCCGGTCGTATCGACCTTGGCCTTCTTGGCCATGTCGTTATCGGCGATGTATTTGTTCAACACCCGCGTCATGGCTGCCCGCAAACCGGTCAGGTGGGAGCCGCCATCGCGCTGGGGAATATTGTTGGTAAAGCACAGAACGGTCTCGGTGTAGCTGTCGTTCCATTGCATGGCGACATCGACACCCACGGTTGTATCGCCTATGGTGGACTCGGTGCTGACCGAGAACACGTTGGCATGCAACACCGTTTTTGTACGGTTGATGTATTCGACAAAGCCTTTTACACCGCCCAGGAACGCGAAGTTTTCTTCTTTATTGTTGCGTTCGTCGATCAGGCGGATTTTTACGCCATTATTCAGGAAGGACAATTCACGCAAACGCTTGGCCAGAATATCGTAGTGGTATTCAATATTCTCGAAAATTTCGCTGTCAGCCAGGAACTGGACGCGCGTGCCCTTTTGATCGGTTTTGCCGGTGACCTTCAAGGGCTCGACCCGAGCGCCACGACGGAACTCCATTTCGTGCATTTCGCCATTGCGCGCAATGCTCAGGCGCAACCAGTCGGAAAGCGCGTTCACGCACGATACGCCGACGCCGTGCAAGCCGCCCGAAACCTTATATGAGTTGTGGTCGAACTTACCGCCCGCGTGCAGCTCGGTCATGACGATTTCAGCCGCGCTGCGGTGGAATTCGTCGTCTTTATGAATGCCCGTGGGAATGCCCCGGCCATTGTCGCTGACCGATATGCTGTTGTCGGCGTGGATGGTAACGACGATGTCGTCGCAATGCCCGGCCAGCGCTTCATCGATGGCATTGTCGACAACCTCGAAAACCATGTGATGCAGCCCGGTTCCGTCGGAAGTATCGCCAATGTACATGCCCGGACGCTTGCGAACGGCCTCCAGGCCCTTGAGCATTTTGATCGAGTCGGCGCCGTATCCGGCATTGGCGATAGTCGTGGTTTGATCTGACATTGTTTATAACCTTATATAAGCCTTGCGGCTGTTGAAACGTCCCCGGCCAGCTCGCCCGGGACGCTTCCTGCGGCGTAAGTCCAGCGAGCTTAAATGCGCATTGGCATAACGACGTACTTAAACTGATCATCATCGGGGGATGTAATCAGTGCCGAAGCATTCACATCGGGCTGTACCGACCATTGAATGGTTTCGGTTTTGACATTAGCCAATACATCAAGCAAGTAGCTGACGTTAAAGCCAACATCTAGCGACTCATGGCCATAGTCGATGTCGAGCTCTTCTTGCGCTTCTTCTTGCTCGGCATTGGAAGAAGAGATCTTCAACTGGTTGTTCGACAACTGCAGGCGCACGCCTTTCAGTTTGTCGGTAGTAAGAATAGCCGCGCGCTGCAAGCTGCCTTGCAAGATCTCGCGGTTGATCGAAAAGTGGCGCGTGTAATTGCTGGGTATCACGCGGGTGAAGTCGGGGAACTTGCCCTCTACCAGCTTGGAAACCAGTTCGACATCGCCAAAGCGGAAACGAATCTGGCCGGTGGCCACGTCGATCGACACGGGCTCGTCGGTATCGCTAAGCAGGCGCTGCATTTCAAGCACCGTCTTGCGCGGCACGATCACGTCGTGCTTGGTGTCAATGCCTTCAACCGCAGTGCCGCTGTGTGCCAGACGGTGGCCATCGGTAGCGACAGTACGCACAAAACCTGGCTCGAAAACAAACAACAGGCCGTTCAGGTAGTAACGGATGTCTTGTTGCGCCATCGCGAAGTGCACCATATTGAACAGGTGCTTAAGCGTTTTTTGCGGCAGCGAGAAAGAAATATCCCACTGTTCCGGCTGGGCCAAAGTTGGATATTCGCTGGCACCCATGGTTTGCAGGGCGAAACGGCTTTTACCGCTTTGCACCGACAACTTGGCGCTGGCCAGCCCAAGCTTGACGTCGCCCGTATCAGGCAGCGCGCGCAATATATCCAGCAGCTTGCGTGCTGCAACCGTAGTCGACTCGTTTTCATCGCCAATGCCGAACTGGGCGTGCGTGGTTATTTGAACCTCGAGGTCAGTGGCAATAAATGCGACGCTGTTACCTTCTTTACGCAGAAGAATATTTGCCAGGATAGGCAGGGTGTTTCTTCGTTCGACAATTCCTGCCACCGTCGATAACGGTTTGAGCAATGCATCACGAGTCGCTTGTACGAGTTGCATGGTTATCCTTTTAAGGTTTGTTCAAGTACGTGAAGAGCGTGGTTGAGCTCGGTCTGTTTGGACCTGGCATCGGCAATTTTACGCACCGCGTGAAGCACGGTCGTGTGATCCCGCCCGCCGAATAAATCACCAATTTCAGGCAGGCTTTTTTGGGTAAGTTCTTTAGCAAGATACATGGCTACCTGCCGCGGCATCGCAATATTGGCGGGGCGGCGCTTGGAATACATGTCGGCCACTTTTATTTTGTAGAAGTCGGCCACTGTCTTTTGTATGTTTTCGACGGTTATCTGCCCATTCGATACCGACAGCAAATCCTTGAGGGCGTCTTTGCAGACATCAACCGTAAGGACTTCGCGGCCATGGAAACGCGCATAGGCGGACACTTTACGCAATGCGCCTTCCAGCTCGCGCACGTTGCTGCGCAAATGCTTGGCAATAAAAAATGCGACCTCTTCAGGCATGGTGACGCCTTCGGTCTCGGCCTTGCGCAGCAAAATAGCCACGCGCATTTCAAGTTCGGGCGGCTCGATAGCTACGGTCAGGCCCGAATCAAAGCGGGAGATGAGCCGGCTATCGATATTGGCCAATTCCTTAGGGTAGGTATCGGACGTGATAATAATTTGCTTGCGCTGTGCAACCATGGCCTCGAAGGCATAGAAGAATTCTTCCTGGGTGCGATTTTTCCCGGCAAAAAACTGGATGTCGTCAATCAGCAACAGATCCAGCGAATGATAATAACGCTTGAATTCGTCGAACGCTTTGCGCTGATATGCCTTGACCACATCGGAAACGTATTGATCGGCATGCACATACCGTACACGGGTGCCCTTGCCGCTAGCCAGCAGCGCGTTGCCTATTGCGTGAATAAGGTGGGTCTTGCCCAGGCCGACGCCGCCATACAAAAACAGCGGGTTGTAAGACACCCCTGGGTTCTCGGCCACTTGCAAGGCAGCAGCGCGCGCCAACTGGTTGGCCTTCCCGGTAACGAAGTTATCGAAAGTGAGATCGGTATTCAAGCGCGAACGGTCATGCACCACTTCGGAGGCTGCCGCGGCGGCAGCCGACACAGCGGGAGCGGCGGCAGACGCCTCGGTCGCGACTGGCGACGACGAGGGTTGAGGCCCCGAGCCCAAACGGGATGCGGGGCCGCCACGGGGCGCGCCTACGGAGGCCACCGAACCTGCCAGCTCAAATACTATCTGCACCGGTCGTTCGTACCATTCCGACGCGAGCGTCTCGATTTGATGCGAAAAATTCTTGCGAACCCAATCCAGCTTGAACCGATTGGGCGCAGAAACCCGCAGCACCGCCTGCGCCTCGTCGAACGCAAGGGGAACTAATGGGCGAATCCAGGCACTTATTTGCTGCGGAGGTAGGTCCTGCTCCAGACGCTGGATGCAAGTCTGCCAAAAATCTTTCATGTCCACCACTTCTGTAAACCTCGATTCTACCCTGTTGAAGGGGTAGTTATCCACAAGCCATGTAAACTACTAGGCCTAGTATTTATGCTAACCATTTGACTAAACTATAAAAATTTGATGAAATGGTGGGCTTGACAAGAATTTTTAACGCCCGAAACCGCCACTGTAGATAAATTCTGCCAGGTATTCGGGTAGCTCTTTTATTTTGGATCTCCAATGAAACGCACTTTCCAACCTTCTGTCACCCGTCGCAAGCGTACCCATGGTTTTCGCGTCCGCATGAAAACGCGTGGCGGCCGTGCCGTTATCAATGCGCGCCGTGCCAAAGGCCGCAAGCGCCTGGCCGTATAAGCCTCAAAAGCTTTTTGCGCACAGCCGGTAGCTACGGCTGACGCTTGCTTTTATGCGCGCCACATTTCCTGCTGCGGCTCGCCTGCACCGCCCCTCAGAATATGCGTCTGCCCTAAAGGGTAAACGACTTGCCAGAGGGGCGTTGTTCGTTGTAACGACGCCACGCGATCTTCCTGTCGACACGGATATTACCTGTGCCAGGCTTGGCCTCGTCATTGCCAAGCGGTTTGCCGCGAAGTCCGTGACCAGAAATGCGATCAAGCGTGTCATACGTGAAGCCTTTCGGCAAAAGCGGCACGAACTTCCTGTTCGCGATCTCGTCTTTCGCCTGCATTCCAAAGTCGGGCCGTTTACCCTCACTGAACTTAAAGCGCGGGTACGCGGCGAAATTGATGTCTTGTTAAACCGCGCTATGTAATGATCAAGGCGCTGCTCATTGCTCCCATCCGGTTTTACCGGTATTTTCTTAGTCCTTGGGTTGGTAGAAGCTGTCGCTTTACACCCACTTGTTCCAGTTACACAATCGAAGCTATTGAAAAACGGGGTCCTTTGATCGGGCTCTGGCTGGGAATGCGGCGCATTGCGCGTTGCCATCCATGGTGTCCAGGCGGCTACGACCCGGTACCAGAACCAAAACGCAAGTCGCGGTAGCAGCGGAACACCTCCCAACGCTCCGAACTTGTTGCAGTTTTTTTGAATTATTTTCTGCTCATCTTTGATTCAGCTGAGCTACGTTAAACTGTTGGGCTTTTGGCTCAGCTTTAACTTGAAACAGGCGCTATGGATATCCGACGCACCATCCTCTGGATGATTTTCTCCTTCTCGCTCTTGCTGCTATGGAATAACTGGCAAGTGCATAACGGCAAGCCCTCGCTTTTCGGGTCCAGCCCAACGGCAACCCAAACGGCAAGCTCGACACAAACGCCTGCAGCGACTCCCGCTGATGCCAGCGTGCCGACAACAGCCCCTGGCACGCCGGCGCAAGTTGCGGCTAGCGACGCCGTACCTGGCGGAAACAATCAACCAGCGAATGCGTCAGAAAAGGTCAACATCAAAACCGATGTCTTTGACCTTACCTTTGACACGCTGGGCGCCCAGTTGGTCGAAGCCGAGCTGCTGAAATACGCTGCACCGGGGGACAGCAAACTGCCCATGGTGTTGCTGGACAACTCCGCCTCGTCGGTTTACCTGGCACAAACAGGTGTCATCGGCGCACCGGCCGGCGCAAGCTACCCCACGCACCTGACGCCCTTCAAACTGGTTTCATCGGAAAACAACCTTACGGGCGACTCGCTCAAAGTGGTTTTCGAATCGGAAACCGATGGCGTAAAAGTCGTCAAAACCTACACCCTGCACAAGGGCCGTTACGACATTCAAGTCCAGCACGATATTTACAACCTGGGCACGACGGCCGTCACGCCTTCGCTGTACCTGCAATTGACACGCGACGGTAACGACCCGTCCGACACGTCTTCCTTCTACAGCACGTTTACCGGGCCAGCGCTTTATTCCGCCCAGGACAAGTTCCAGAAGATCAAGTTTTCGGATATCGACAAAGGCAAGTCCAACTACATCAAAGAAGCCGATAACGGATGGATTGGCGTCGTCCAGCATTACTTCGCTACAGCCTGGGTGCCGACTGAAGGCGTAGTGCGCCACAACGAAGCCCTGCGCGTCTCGGACAACCTGTATGCCATCCGCAGCATTGAATCCGTGGGTGCTATCCAGCCCGGTGATCACAAGGTGGTTGAGTCCAACCTGTGGGTGGGTCCTCAAGATCAAAAAGCCATGAGCGAACTGGCCCCCGGCCTGGAACTCGTGGTCGATTACGGCTGGCTGACCATCATTGCCAAGCCGTTGTTCAAGATCATGACATGGCTGCACGCCATACTGGGTAACTGGGGCTGGACAATTGTCGCTCTGACTTTCCTGATCAAGCTGGTGTTTTACCCCTTGTCGGCAGCCAGCTACCGCTCAATGGCCAAAATGAAGCTGGTTACGCCGCGCATGCAAGCCTTGCGGGAAAAGTTCGGCGATGACAAGGCCAAGCTCAACGCCGCCATGATGGAAATGTATCGCACCGAAAAGATCAATCCGCTTGGGGGCTGCTTGCCCATGGTGGTGCAGATCCCCGTGTTCATTTCACTTTACTGGGTATTGCTGGGCAGCGTCGAAATGCGTGGCGCCCCCTGGATACTCTGGATTCACGATTTGGCCGCGCGCGACCCATGGTTCATTCTGCCCGCTTTCATGATGGCGACCATGTTCCTGCAGATCAAGCTTAACCCCACGCCTCCCGATCCTACCCAGGCCAAGATCATGATGATCATGCCTTTGGTTTTCGGCGGCATGATGTTCTTCTTCCCTGCCGGCCTGGTGCTGTACTGGTGCGTTAATAACTCCGTATCCATCGCCCAGCAACGCTACATCATGTACAAGCTGGACAAGGAAAACGCAGCCGCTTCCCGCTAAGCGCACTGCCAGGCAACACAACAAGGGCACCCCATGGGGTGCCCTTGTTGTTATATGCGGGCTAAACGATAGCCAATGCCAATTCTTTCTTTATAAGCTCAACAATAAAGCGCTGCCGCGCCAAAGGCATTCTATCTATAACACTGGATACGCTGATGGCGAATATAGGGTGGCCCGACCGATGCAATATAGGTACTCCGACCCCTAGCACGCCCGGTACTGCCGCATTTCCCACCGCAGACCAACCTCGTTCCAATGTCGATCTGATCAACTGTTCCATTTGCTCGCACGTCATACCCCCAAACGTGGGCAATATATTTTTATTGGCGTGCAAAATCTGCTCAATATCATTTTTGGGCAAATTGGCCAATAACGCCAGGCCGGCGGCGCCAACACCCAAAGGTTGCTTATGCCCGATAGTGACAGACAATACCTGGACAGGATAAGTACCCACTTCCCGATGCACACACAATGAGTCGCCATTCTCGCGGCGAACCAGGAAACTCGAATCCCCCGTCTGGGCACTGATACGGGCAAGTACCGGCTTTAAGCGGTCGATACTGTATGTGGCGGAAGGTCCCACCGCAAAGTGCGCATGATTGAAAATGAAAACACGATCCTCCGTCGCTGGCTGTACATAATCCTGATCGACCAATACGTCCAGAAACCGATAAACCGTTGTGCGCTGTATGCCAGTCAACGCGGCAATATCAGTAATTTTCAATCCGTCATCACCTGCTGCCCGTAGCGCTTCAATAATTTGAAGTCCTCGCCTGAATGTCTTAGGGCCGGATTCATCCATATACTTTCTCACAAATTAATTTGTCCAAATTATAGACAAGTTATGTTGTTTATTCGCGTGGTTCACATATAGGATCTATGTACATCCTTATTTTCGTCCAAATTATAGACATGTGGAGACAACATGACATTCAAAATTCAAAAATCCTTCCTCAAGGCTGCCATGTTCGGACTCGCCTTGCCTGCGCTATTGCTAAACAGCACAGTCGCTTCGGCTAAGGGCGACTATCCTGCGCGGCCAATCAGCATGGTGGTGGGATACGCGGCCGGGGGAGCAACAGACATACTGGCGCGCCTGATCGCCAAGGCGCTCTCCGACGAATTAAAACAATCGGTCATCGTCGAAAACAAGGCAGGCGCCAACAGTAATATCGGCGCCGAATATGTAGCCCGCGCCAAAAACGATGGTTACACCATATATGTAGGCACTATCGCCAACACCATCAACCGCGCGCTGTATAAAGACCTTCGCTATGATTTCGTGAAAGATTTCGAGCCGGTAGGAATGATGGCTTCGATCTCAAACGTCCTTGTCGTCAACCCAAAGCTGCCCTTTAAGACGGTCCAAGACTATATCCAGTATGCCAAAGAGAATCCTGGCAAATTAACTTGTGCGTCATCAGGTATCGGTTCATCCATAAACATGTCTTGCGAGTTGTTCAAGATTCGGACCGGCACCAATATTCTCCATGTTCCCTACCGCGGCAGCGGCCCTGCGGTTACGGACCTGTTAGGGGGCCAAGTCGACTCCATGTTCGATAACCTTCCTTCCTCACTCGCACATATCAAGGGGGGCACGTTACGCCCCATCGCCACTACGACCAGCTCGCGCGTCAACTCCCTGCCAGATACGCCTACCTTTGCTGAGGAAGGCGTGGAAGACTTCCTGGTCCAGTCCTGGTTTGGCCTTAACGTACCCGCCGGCACACCTGCCCCAATCGTCAACCGACTGAATCAAGCGCTGAACAAAGCCCTGCAAAAGCCTGAAGTGATCTCCACTTTCGAAAAAAATGGATTCATGGAGCCAGAGCAACCGAACTCCCCCGAGCGCTTCGGGCAATACGTCCAATCGGAAATTGACAAGTGGGACGTAGTCGTCAAGAAAGCCAATCTCACCGCCAACTAATCAAACCTGGCTAACCTAACTCTAGAAGGCACCCCAGCATCATGTTTCCCATCGACTTTTTATACCGCGCAGCGCAACTGCACGGTAGCCGAACCGCCATAGAAAGCCCCGCTGAGCAGATTACCTATGCCCAGCTGGTAACAGCAGTCAATGCATTGGCCGTAGTCTTGCAGGCGAAAGACCCTACCCCGGGATCACGAGTAGGTCTGTGCGCTGCAAACTCGCCAAACTACATTATTGGCATGCTGGCTATCCTTGCGGCAGGAAAGGTCTGGGTACCGTTGAATTACCGCAGCACGTCATCTGAAATTCGCCGAATACTGGATACGACCGCACCAACCGCCTTGATGGTGGACGACATTGGCAATGAACTGATTCATGGCGATGAAAGCCTCAAGATCCCATTCGCGCAATTTGCCAATCTGATCGCCACACACCAAGGCCAAGTACCCACACGCCATGCACTATCTCGGGACGGCACCCAGGCAATTAAATTCACTGGCGGCACGACCGGCATCCCCAAGGGAGTCATGCAACCATATCGAGCGTGGGTGGCGGGAATCATCAATCAAATCTTTGGATGGCAGATTACCCACCAGGACAAGTTTGTAATTTGTGCACCCATCAGCCATGGCACAGGCACCTACATCGTCCCACTGCTGGCGCAAGGCGGTACGCTGCTTCTTTGCGCCTCGAACTCGTCAGAAGACATTGTGCAGGCGTTCAAGCAGCAAGGCGGCACCATGACGTTCATGCCGCCGACGCTGATCTACAAGCTCATGGCATCACCTGGTGTCGACGCATTGAGCTTTCCCGCGCTACGCCTTCTGATATACGGCGGCGCTCCCATGCCCACCGAAAAAATCATCCATACACAGGCATTTTTTGGGCCAGTGGTAGCCACCACTTATGGCCAGACGGAAGCCCCACAGATTGCCACCCTATTGACGCCTGAAGAACTGGCAAATCCTGCCTACCGCGCCTCGGTGGGCAGGGCCACTTGGCTTTCCGAACTGGCTGTTGTGTCTCCTGACGGCGAGCAACTACCTACCGGCGAGATGGGCGAAATAGTAATCAAAGGCGACTTGGTCATGACAGGCTACTGGGAACTGCCAGAGAAGACCCGTGAGACCATCAAAAATGGCTGGCTACATACTGGCGACGTCGGATATCTGGACGAGCAAGGCTTCCTGTTTTTGAAAGAGCGGCTGCGCGACGTGATTATTACTGGCGGATTTAACGTCTATCCGGTCGATGTCGAAAATACGCTGTCTCTGCACACCGCTGTACACGAAGCATCTGTATTTGGCGTGCCCGACGACAAATGGGGAGAAACGGTTAACGCTGCGATTGAACTCAAACCATCCCATTCCGTAACAGTGGATGAGCTCAAGGCATTTGTGCGAGAAAAACTTGGGCCTGTGCTGACACCAAAGAACATTTACTTTTATGACAGCCTGCCACGCTCTTCCGTGGGCAAGGTTCTGAAAACAACAATCAAAGAAAACGTAATAAACGCCGAACATGCTTGCAACGGCGCCACCCAATAAACCTATATAAACCGGAGATTCCATGACACAAGCCCCTACTACCGAACTGTGCGCGCATAGCCTGACCGGCATGAATTACCGCGATAAAGATCTAGTGAATGACTTGATCGGCGAGCGTACTTTTACCGACGTCATGTTTACTCAGATTATCGGCCGTCGTCCACGACCGGTCGACCTGCGTATCGTCGACGCAGTCCTGATCACGCTAATGGAGCATGGCCTGACTCCTAGCGCTATTGCCACACGTTTGATCTACATGAGCGCCCCGGAAAATCTCCAGGGCGCCGTATCAGCCGGGATACTTGCCGTAGGAAGCCAGTTCGTTGGAACGATGGAAAATTGTTCCGAACTGCTTGTCCAGCTACTGAACTCAGACGATCAGGAACAAGCGGCGCTCGCTCTGGCCCGACAATACAAAACAACTAAACAACATCTGCCGGGCTTTGGCCATCATTTACATAAGCCGGACGATCCCCGTTCAATCAAGCTTATCGAGCTTGCACAAAAAGAATCGGAACTCTCCCAAAAACATGTAAACGCTTTACTGACACTGAGCAAGGCTGTCGATGAGGTTTACGGCAAACACATCACCATCAATGCGACCGGAGCCGTTGCCGCGCTTTTAGGTGAAATAGGCATACCCACCGAACTTATGCGAGGCTTTGCCGTGATATCCAGAGCGGCTGGCCTGGTATCGCACATTGCCGAAGAACAGCGCATACCGTCAGGTAGATTCATATGGGAAACCATTGATCATGCAGTCCCGTATGTGAAAAAAAACACCGACTGAAACCACTTTTCTTAAAAAATGCGAGCATCGACAATGCCACAATACGTTTTAGTTACCGGGGGCTCCAGCGGCATCGGAAAAGCAATTATTGAGCGCTTGGCAGCAGAAGGCTTCCACACTCTGAACCTTGATATGCGGGCGCCCCACTCGCTTTCTGATAACGAACGCCATATTTCCATCGACTTGCTGGACACCGACGCCCTAAGCGGTGTTCTGGCGCAATTGTCCCAAGAGCATGAGATCTTGCGCATCGTCAATAACGCCGGCATGGTCAAACCGGCGCTGTTGGAAAGCACCCAGATCGAAGACGTCAGAACAGTAGCGAAGCTCAACATCGAAGCTCCTATCTTGATAGTTCAACAGTTTTTACCTGCCATGCGAGCCAATAACTTCGGTCGCATCGTCAACATCAGCAGCCGGGCCGCGCTAGGCAAGGAAAAGCGCACCGCTTATGCCGCATCCAAAGCAGGTCTATTGGGAATGACACGAACATGGGCGCTAGAACTGGCCGGCAACGGCATTACGGTAAATGCAATCGGCCCAGGCCCTATCGCTACTGAACTCTTCACGGCAGTTAACCCCCCTGATGCGCCTCAAACACATCAAATCCTCAAGACAATTCCCATACAACGCTTGGGCGACCCTTCAGAAATCGCCCATGCGGCATACTTTTTTCTAGATGATCGTTCAGGTTTCACGACTGGCCAAGTGCTGTATGTGTGCGGTGGAATGACCGTGGGTTTAGGCAACGCAGCGTAATTTATCAGGTAACTAGATCCATGAAACTTGCCAATAAAATCGTATTCATGGCTGGCGCGGGTAGCAGCGCGCCTGGCTGGAGTATTGGAAAAGCAACATCCCTTACCCTGGCTCGGCAAGGCGCAACCATCGTTGCCCTGGATACCAGCATGGCTGCAGCACAGGAAGTCGTCGAAGAAATTCAAAAAATCGGCGGCAATGCTTTAGCGATACAAGCCGATGTTGCTGACCAGGCATCCATCGAACAGGCCGTAGCGCAAACTGTAGGTGAATTCGGCGGCATCGATATTTATGTGGCTAACGCAGGAATCGGAAAAATCGGCGGCATTAATGAAACACAAACCGCTGATCTGGATCGCATCTACCAAGTGAATGTCCAAAGCCTGCTTATGGCATCAAAATTGATCATACCCAACATGATCCAACGAGGCGGCGGCGCAATCGTAACGGTATCTTCCGTTGCCGGAATTCGCTATGTGGGATATCCACATCTTGCCTATAGCGTGACTAAGGCCGCCCTCATTCAATTTACCCGAATGATTGCGCAGGAATATGCCGCCGAGGGTATTCGCGCCAATACAGTAATACCGGGCCTGATCGATACACCCCGCATCAAGAAAAACGTATCTGCTGCCTTTTCTTCCGACGGCAACCAAGACGAAGTACGCGACAAGCGGAATCAGCAAGTTCCCATGCAACGCATGGGAACCGCCTGGGAGGTCGCAAACGCGATCGCGTTCCTTGCCTCTGATGACGCTTCTTATATTACTGGCACCGAATTAATTGTAGATGGAGGGCTGACCGGCAAGTTTTAAACGGCGACATGGTTTTCCTTTCACGGGAAAGTCTCCTCGTGGTTGCTCCGCTATTGGGTAATTCCCGATGGAAAAAGCTTTAGGCTTAATGTAAGTTGGCGATACACACAACCGCACACTACAACTACACTAAGAATATAAACATACAAAGCCCACAGGAGACGCTATGAATCATGTTACCCAACCCGCCCGGCTACGCCGGTTCCTGGGCTACAGCGCGGCCGCCACGCTGCTTTGCGGCACGCTAGGCGCGACGGCTACTCTGGCAGCCCAAGAGCCTCTTAAAATAGGCTTCATTGGTACGCTGTCGGGCCCCGGCGGCGCGCTTGGGCAAGACCAGTACGACGCATTCATGTTGGCGCTGGAACAAAAAGGCGGAAAACTGGGTGGTGTTCCTGTGGAAGTCATACGCGAAGACGACCAGCTCAAGCCCGACGTGGGCGTACAAGCCGCCACAAAGCTGCTGAAAAGCGAGAAAGTGTCCATCATTACCGGCGTGACGTTTTCCAATGTCATGATGGCCATCCACAAATCCATTACTGACGCCGAAGTCTTTTTGATCGGTTCCAATGCCGGGCCCGCCCCCATCGCTGGCAAATCCTGCTCGCCCTATTTTTTCTCGACCTCATGGGATAACGACCAGTTGCACGAAGCCGGCGGTCAACTGGCATCCGATCTAGGCTATAAAAACATGTACGTCATGGCGGCCAACTACCAGGCTGGCCGTGATGCTGTTTCCGGCTTCAAACGCGACTACACCGGCAAGATCATCGACGAAGTCTATACCCAGGTTAACCAACCCGACTATTCTGCTGAAATCGCGCAGTTGCAGGCGGCGTCACCTGATGCCGTCTATGTGTTCTACCCAGGCGGGATGGGCATCAACTTTGTCAAACAGTATCGCCAAGCGGGCCTGCTGGGCAAAGTGCCCCTTATTTCTGTCTCGACCATTGACGGCACCACCTTGCCCGCGCTCAAATCGCTGGCAGTGGGCGCAATTACCAGCGCCCCTTACGCCCCCAATATCGACAACCCGCAAAACAAGCAGTTTGTAGAGGCCTTTGAAAAAGCCTACAAGCGCCCACCATCAATGTATGCCGCCCAGTCTTACGATGCGGCCAACCTGCTGGACTCGGCCATCTCCAAGGTGAAAGGCGACATCAGCAACAAAGAAGCGTTCCGCAGCGCCTTGAAGGCATCGGATTTCGCATCTGTACGCGGCAACTTCAAACTCGATACCAACCAGATCGCTGATGGGGCCTTCTATCGGGTCGACGTAGTCGAGGGCGCTAATGGCGCCGAACTGAAAGCCGTCAGCCCCATCGCAATCAAGACACGGGCCAACTTCGCCGCGCAGTGCCCAATGAAGTAGACCTTGATCACGGCCAGCCGCAAAGCTGGCCGTGGCGCTAGCCCTGGAGGCCCTCTTGAGCCCGGCATTATTTGTAATTCAATCCCTGAACGGCCTCCAATTGGGGGTTCTGCTGTTTCTGATGGCCGCTGGCCTGACGCTGGTTTTCGGCATCATGAACTTCGTCAATCTGGCGCACGGCTCGATGTATATGATGGGCGCTTTTTTTGCGGCGTCAATCTATGGCTATACCAATTCATTCGTGCTGACGGCAATCCTGCTGGTTCCCGCCATGCTGGCGCTGGGCCTTGCTGTCGAATGGATAGCCCTAAAAAAGCTCTACCAGCGCGATCACCTGGACCAAGTCCTGGCCACCTTCGGATTGATCCTGTTTTTCAATGAGCTTGCCAGAATGATTTGGGGGCCATCGCCCTTTTACATGGAAGTTCCTGAATTCCTGACCGGCGCGGTCAATATCTTCGGCATTCGCTATCCGGCCTATCGCTTCGTCATCATTGCGACCGGTCTGCTGGTGGCCGTGGGCTGTTATCTGCTTATCCATCGCACCCGGGTCGGTATGCTCATCCGCGCCGGCGCCACGAACCGTACTATGGTCGGCGTACTGGGCGTGAATATCGTATTGCTGAATTCCTTGTTGTTTGCGCTGGGCGCCGTACTGGCGGGACTTGCCGGCTTGTTGGCCGGCCCCATCATGTCAGTGCAGGCGGGCATGGGCGAGCCTATTCTCATTCTGACCATGGTGGTCATTGTGATTGGCGGCATAGGGTCCATCCGCGGCGCCTTTTATGCCGCGCTTATCGTGGGCGTCGTCGATACGCTGGGACGCACAGTGCTGCCCAGTCTATTGCGCAGCTTTCTTGAACGCAGCAGCGCCGATATCGCGGGTCCGGCGCTGGCATCAATGATGATTTATCTGTTGATGGCGTTCGTGCTGGCCATCAAGCCCAAGGGGTTGTTTCCTGTGCATAACACTTAAAAGCGACACCCTATGAGCTTGCTCCTTCTAACACGTCCAAAACGGTCCAGCAGCGCCTTGCTAAGCACCCTCTTGCTGGTGCTGCTGGCTCTGGTACCGCTCTATGCGTATAGTTTTGCCGATTCCTTTATCGTCACCTTAATTACCCGAATACTGATATTCGCGATAGCAGCCACCTCGCTGAACCTGATACTGGGCTATGGCGGGCTGGTCAGTTTCGGCCATGCCTTGTTTTTGGGCTTGGGCGTTTACGCCGCCGCCATCATGGGATTCCACGGTATCACCAACGGCTGGCTGCAATTGCTGGTGACACTTGCCGTATGCGCCAGCGTGGGGCTGATAACCGGCAGCATCGCACTGCGCACTACCGGTATTTCATTCATCATGATTACGCTGGCCTTTGCACAAATGTTTTATTTCCTGTTTGTCAGCCTGAGCCAGTATGGCGGCGACGATGGCCTGAGAATGGCCAGTGGCAGCGACTTCAGCGGCATCATTCTTACCGAATCGTTGACCTTGTACTTTACGTCTTTCGCCGTACTTTGCCTGAGCCTGTATGCCTGTCATCGCCTGGTCCATTCGCGTTTCGGAATAGTCGTGCGCGCCAGCAAAATCAATGATCAGCGCATGAAGGCCCTGGGCTATTCCACCTTTCGCTATCGCTTAACGGTATATGTCATTTCCGCCGCCTTGTGCGGCGTCGCCGGACTCTTGTATGGCAACCTCACGCAGTTTGCTTCACCTTCCTACATGTCATGGACAACCTCTGGCGAACTGATCGTCATGGTAATGCTGGGCGGCATGGGCACCTTGTTTGGCCCATTGTTCGGCGCACTAGCCATGATACTGACCGAGGAATGGCTTAAATCCATCACTGAGCACTGGATGATCATTTTCGGGCCTTTGATTGTTGTTGTAGTGACCACCAGCCGCCTGGGTTTGATGGGCATGTTGACGGCCCTGGACGACCGTCGTAATCGGCAGCCAGCCCGTGCATCAAGCCAGGAGGCGTCATGAGCCTGCTGTCCGTGCGCAAACTGGTAAAACGGTATGGCGGGCTAACGGCCACCGACCATTTCGATTTCGATGTCATGCCCGGTGAAACCCACGCTGTCATCGGCCCTAACGGCGCCGGGAAAAGCACGCTTATTGCCCAATTGGCCGGGGAAATCAAACCCGATTCAGGACAGATATTTTTCAACGGCGAAGACATCACGAAAGAACGTGTAGAAACTCGCGCCCTTCGCGGTGTGGCACGTTCGTATCAAATTACCTCCATATTTCCCCAATTCACGGCATTGCAAAACGTGATGCTTACCGTCCAGGCGCATCAAGGCCATAGTTTTCGTTTCTGGTCCCCCGCCCAGACCCAGGCATCGCTGACCGGACCGGCGCAAGAAGCTCTCGAACGCGTCGGACTGGCCCAACATTTGCATAGACCGGTATCGGACATGGCCCACGGCGAGCAACGCCAGTTGGAACTAGCCATGGTCCTGGCTGGCAAACCCAGGCTCTTGCTGTTGGACGAGCCTATGGCCGGAATGAGTCAAACCGAATCCATGCAGATGACGGAATTGCTGCTCAGCCTGAAAGGCCAGTATGGGATAGTCCTGGTCGAACACGATATGGATGCCGTATTCAAACTCGCTGATCGCATCACTGTCCTGGTGTATGGACGCAGCATTGCCTGCGGCACAGCCGGCGAAATCCGGGCCAACCCCGACGTCAGAAATGCCTATCTGGGAGACGATGACTAATGTCTGCACCCTTGCTTGAAGTAAAACAAGTCGATGCCTACTACGGCGCGAGCCAGGCCTTGTTTGGCATGGACTTCCTGGTGCACGCCGGCCAATTCGTCACGCTGCTGGGTCGTAATGGCATGGGGAAGTCAACCAGCATCAAGTCCATCGTCGGATTGATGGCGCCAGCGCGTGGATCCATTCGCTTTTCCGGACAAGACATCCATGGCTTGCCCACCTACAAAATTGCCCGTGCCGGCATCGGCCTAGTGCCTGAAGGCCGCCAAATATTTCCCAACTTAAGCGTGCAGGAAAACCTGGTCGCTACCGCCCATAACCGGCAAAACCTGGCAAATCCCTGGGTCTTGGAAAAGATTTATGGACTTTTTCCACGCCTGTCCGAGCGTGCTGGCAATCTTGGATCCAACCTGTCGGGCGGCGAACAACAAATGCTGGCCATAGGCCGCGCATTAATGACCAATCCCAGACTATTGATACTGGACGAAGCTACCGAAGGACTTGCCCCCATCATTCGCACAGAGATCTGGCAATGCCTGACGGAACTCAAAAAAACCGGCCTGACGATTATTTGCATAGACAAGAATCTGAATTCTTTACTGCCCCTGGCCGATCAACACTACATCGTAGAAAAAGGGCGCGTCGTGTGGGCGGGCACCTCGGATGCGCTCAGCAGCCAGCGTGAGCAATTGCAAAGCTATATGGGAATTTAAGCCTTCATTGGTTTGATTGGGCCTTACATAGGTGAAAAGCCGTGCAAGGCAGTCATTTTTTAATAGCCAATAGCTATCACTTCATTGATATCAATCAATTTCCTTTTGTCATCTGAAGTATATAAACTATGAACTGAAGCTACAGAGTAAGGGAGTAGACTTACCTACGCTTCCATGGCAATACCTGCTTGCTTTATTCGCATCACTATATTCTTGTAAGGATTTACATGAAAAAGCTAACAACCGCTGCTGGCGCACCTGTCGTCGACAATCAAAACATTCAAACTGCAGGCCCTCGCGGCCCAGCTTTATTGCAAGACGTCTGGTTGCTGGAAAAGTTGGCGCACTTTGATCGTGAAGTTATCCCCGAACGCCGCATGCATGCAAAAGGCGCCGGCGCTTACGGTACCTTCACCGTCACTCACGACATTAGCCAATACACTCGCGCCAAGATTTTTTCCCAAGTTGGAAAGAAAACTGAAGTGTTCATGCGCTTTTCCACAGTTGCCGGTGAACGCGGCGCCGCTGATGCCGAACGCGATATCCGCGGCGTAGCCATGAAGTTCTATACCGAAGAAGGAAACTGGGATCTGGTAGGCAACAACACCCCTGTTTTCTTTTTCCGCGACCCGCTTAAATTCCCCGACTTGAACCACGCCGTTAAACGCGATCCCCGCACCGGCATGCGCAGTGCCCAGAATAACTGGGAATTCTGGACTGGCTTGCCTGAAGCCTTGCACCAAGTCACCATCGTCATGAGCGATCGCGGCATTCCCGTCGGCTTTCGCAACATGCATTTATTCGGCAGCCACACCTTCAGCTTCCTGAACGCCGACAACGAACGTTATTGGGTCAAGTTCACTTTCAAAACCCAGCAAGGCATTAAAAACCTGACCGATGATCAGGCTAGCGTAACGGTTGGCAAAGACCGCGAAAGTTCGCAACGCGACCTGTTTGACGCCATTGAAAACAATGATTTTCCGCGTTGGACCATGTTCGTTCAAATCATGCCCGAAAAAGACGCGTCGACCTATCACCTGAACCCATTCGACTTGACCAAAGTCTGGCCACATGGCGATTATCCGTTGATCGAAGTCGGTGTCCTGGAACTGAACCGCAACCCTGAAAACTTTTTCGCTGAAGTGGAGCAAGCCGCATTTACACCCGCCAACGTCGTTCCTGGCATCAGCTTCTCGCCCGACAAAATGCTGCAAGCCCGTCTTTTTTCTTATGGCGATGCGCAGCGCTATCGTTTAGGCGTGAACCACCACCAGATCCCGGTGAATGCACCCAAGTGTCCTTTCCATAGCTACCATCGCGATGGCGCTATGCGAGTCGATGGCAACTATGGCCGGATCACAGCCAACGAGCCCAACACCCAAGGGGAATGGCAAGAGCAGCCCGATTTCCGCGAACCGCCGCTCGCCATTGAAGGCGCTGCCGACCATTGGAATCATCGTGAAGATACCGACTACTTCTCACAACCCGGCAACCTGTTCCGCTTGATGAATGATCAGCAAAAACAAGCCTTGTTCGATAATACGGCTCGGGCGATTTCTGGCGCATCCGACGACCTGAAGGAACGTCATATCTACCACTGTACCCAAGCCGATCCGGCCTATGGCGCCGGCGTTGCCGCCGCCATCAAGGCACTAGCTTGATGTTGTAAATGAATGTCGGATTACGCCCCTGCGAGGGGCTAATCCGACATTACAGGTAGCACTTACCGTCCAGGTAGGCCTTGCGCCAACGTGTAATGACGGTACGTTCAAACAAGCCGCCTACCGCAAATGGATCCGCATTAACAAAGTCTTCTGCTTCGGCACGCGTTTCCAGGTCCACGATATAGACGCTTCCCGTACCACCCGTGCCATCGTCTTCCAGTTTAGCGCCGCAAGCCAGAAGCAAGTCCTTGTTCTCTTCAAGAAAATCCAGGTGTTTGTCACGTAACGCCTGGCGCAAAGCTTGTGTATGCGGCTTATCAAAGGTTTCAATCAGATATGGCATGCAATGTCCTTATTGTGTGTTTTATATACGGCTATTTACAAACAAAAGCTAAGCGGCCGCTAACCTGGCCCGCGCAGCAAAATAAAGCGTGAACGTTCAAGATAAACTGTCTGCTGGACAGTTTCAATAGCCGTTCCTCTTTTTCCTCTCTTAGCTATAAGTTTGCCATGATTCTGCGCGCTCACGAACCCATCATCGCCATCGCCACTGCTCCCGGACGCGGCGGCATAGGCGTTGTACGTATTTCAGGGGCCGATTTGGCGCCTCTGTTAGGCCGCCTGTTCAATGTGCCGCTTAAGCCGCGCCACGCTCACTACCTACCTTTTAATGACCGGGACGGTAACGCCATTGACGCGGGCATCGCCTTGTTTTTTCAAGGCCCCCACTCCTATACCGGCGAAGACGTACTCGAGCTCCAAGGCCATGGCGGGCCTGCCGTGTTGCGACGCGTACTGGAGCACTGCCTTGAGGCAGGTAAGGAATACGGTCTGCGCCACGCCGAACCCGGTGAATTTACCCACCGCGCCTTTCTTAACGAACGCCTGGACCTGGCACAGGCAGAAGCCGTTGCCGACCTGATTGACGCTTCATCAGAAGCCGCTGCGCGCAGCGCCATGGCCTCGTTAAGCGGCGCCTTCTCCGCACACGTCAATACCCTCAGCGACCGCATCATTCGTCTGCGCATGCTGGTCGAAGCGACGCTGGACTTCCCCGAAGAGGAAATCGACTTTCTGGAAAAATACCAGGCTCGTGCCGCCCTGCAAGATATCCAGAATGACTTGGCCGCACTGACCGCCCAGGCAAAACAAGGGATGATCCTGCGTGAAGGCCTGCACGTCGTATTGGCAGGCCAACCCAATGTCGGAAAATCCAGCCTGCTCAACGCGCTGGCCGGCGACGACATCGCTATCGTGACCCCCATAGCAGGCACCACGCGCGATAAAGTCATTCAGCAAATTCATATCGAAGGCGTACCGCTGCATATCGTCGACACGGCTGGCCTGCGCGAAACCGATGACACAGTGGAAAGCATAGGCATAGCCAGAACATGGGCCGAAATAGAAAAAGCCAATGTGATTATTCATCTGCAGGATGCACGAGCCCAAAGCGATGAGCTCGACACAGCCATTACCCGGCGACTTCCTGCGCGTACCCCTGTGCTTAAAGTTTTCAACAAAATTGATTTGTTACCTGCTGCGGAACAAGAAAAATTGGCCGATTCCACAGCCGCTTCCCTAGGTTCAACGCAGTCCACAGAAGTTGCTCTTGGCATTTCCGCCAAAACGGGCGCTGGTCTGGATTCCTTGCGCCAGAAGTTATTGGAAATTGCTGGGTGGAACCCCAGCAATGAATCCCCCTGGCTGGCCCGAGAACGTCATCTGCAGGCTTTAAACGACGCCGGCACCCATCTGGACCTTGCTGCGGGCCACGCCAGCCAGAACGACCGCGTACTGGATTTGTTCGCTGAAGAACTAAGGCTGGCTCACGACGACTTATGCGCAATTACCGGGCAATTCACCAGCGACGACTTGTTAGGCGAGATTTTTTCCAGTTTTTGCATCGGAAAATAGGCCAAAAAACGTCAAATCCTGGCGTTTTTCATCTGAATTTCAACTAAATAAAAAAAATTTGCTTGTGGATAACCACTAGAAGGCCTGCTTGTGCACAGGCTGTGGATTACACAGGCACAACTTGACGATTTCCGAGCGGGGAAAAAGTTGTTCCCATTTCATCCTCTAACCACACAGAGGTTATGCTTGTAAAAAAAGTAGCTCAAGCCGTTGAATTTTAAAGATGTATTGAGGTTGTTCGAGTTATCCACAGACACCCATTAGTATTAGTCTTTATAAATATAAAAGATAATAAACAAAACAACGAAACCAACTTTCACTTGAAAAACAGCCTTCCAAAAAAAAGCAAAACAACGGCTATACTGCGTCCAGCTTGATGTTTTGAACTGACGCAGATAAACCCGATCCTGCTTCGTTTTTCAAAACAATTAATCGGGCTGTTAGTGCTTACGTTTGCCCGATTGCGGTTTATCATCAGATAAACCTGATAATCGTAAATTTATGCACCTAGTCCAACGCCTCCCCGACGCACCCCTTGATATCATCGGTGACATTCACGGTGAGTATTCAGCGTTGTTAGCGTTGCTTCAGCAATTGGGCTACAACCAGCACGGTCAGCATAGTAAAAACCGCAAGTTGGTTTTTGTGGGCGATTTATGTGATCGAGGCCCCGATAGCCACAGCGTCATACAACTGGTGCAGCACCTGGTGTTGCAAGGTAATGCCCAAGCCGTGCTGGGCAACCACGAAATCAATTTACTGATTGACGATGTCAAAGACGGGTCCGGCTGGTTTTTCGACGAGCGCTACGAACGCGATCTGAAAAACTATGCGCCATTTATTCGAACGCCGCTAAACGAACGCCAGGCAGTCAAAGACTTCTTGCGCAGCTTGCCAGTGGCGTTGTGGCGCGACGATATCAGGGTTGTACATGCCGCATGGACCACGCCTGCTATTGAAGCCATTGCCTCGATACCCGTAGGCAGTGTTGTGGAGCAGTTCCAGGCCTGGAATTGCATTGCGAAGTCCACCGCCAAAGCGTCAGGCTTGTTCCAGCGCTACAAAGATGAAAAAAAACAGTGGTCCAAAGAGCTGGAGGATGAACAATGCCCTCCTCCTTTTCTGCACTCTATCGCCGAATATGAAGCGATGCAGCAAATGTTCAACCCGTTGAAAGTACTCACTTCCGGCGTTGAACAAAAGGCAGACACAGCTTTTTTCGCTGGCAACCGATGGCGTTTTTCCGATCGGGTTAGCTGGTGGAATGACTATAACGATACGGTACCCGTGGTCATTGGCCATTATTGGCGTATGTATCGAACCCAAATAGGCAAGGTTTCACCTCGCTATAGCCAGCTTTTTAACGATATCCCGCCATTTGCCTGGCATGGAAAAAAACGTAATGTATTTTGCGTAGATTTTTCAGTCGGCGCACGTTGGCGCGATCGTAAAGCCAACCGATCTCTCGAACAATCCCGTTTTAAACTTGCCGCCTTGCAATGGCCCGAAAACCAGGTGGTTTTCGATACTGGCGAGGTATTTTCCACCTCTTGAAATCTCGCCGGTGCTATTTACGTCTCCAATGCATTTGCACTTACAGAATTCGCGTCATTACCTGACGGAACTGCTGTGCTGGCTATATTTCAGGACCTTCATGCGTACATATCCCCTTCTTGGCACCTCACAAAGGCCAGTACGGGGGCAAGGCGGTGCCTACGTGGAATTACGTGACGGGGTGCATGTCCATAGGTTCCTTTTCATCAGGAACGACGCTGAGTGGCTTCTAGGGCATCTGGAACGTCCAACCAATCGTTATGAACAAAGGTGCCCAGAGTCCTGGAGGCTGAAAGATGCGCCGACCGGCTGCCTGAAAACCCTGTTGGCTCGATCAGCAAGGCGTTATTTTCGGGCTCACTGACCCAGAACAACCTAAAACAGAGTCGGTATTCAATCTGAAAATCGCTCGCCTGATGCAAGAAAAACAGAAAATATGATGAGACTCTGGCGTAAATCCTCGTTAATTTACAATTAGTAACTATCTATTGGGGGTAAAAAGCGGGCCAGCAAAAATTTTTACCTGTGGATAACTACTAAGGCAGCTAATTGTGAATACCCTGTGGATGAGACAGGCATAACTTGCCTTTTAGTACCCCCCCATAAAGTTGTGCCCTTTTCATCCACTCGCTACACATAACTTATGCCCCTAAAAAATGTCTCGCAAGTTGCTGTATTGATAGCCAATATTGGAGTTATGCCAGTTATCCACAGACACCCATTAGTATTAGTCTTTATAAATATAAAAAGAAAGAACAACTGAAAACAGCAGCAATTTCCCGGCCTGTTCAAGCCTGTTTTAAAAGCCAAATCCGCATGTATACTTCTGGCATTCGATGGACATTGCAATTGATGCGGTAAGGATTCGGGCCCTTGTCGCAGCAAAAATGCCTTTAGCCATCGAAAGCTGGGCTACGCCGATTTGGCTAATCCGCCAAGAAATAAAAAACCCTGCTTTCGCAGGGTGTCGAAGTTCAAATCCGGAAAAAACGGTCGATTAAACTAGCGCTAGTTTCTCGATTGCCGAATCCAGGGTGTGATCTTGTTTGGCAAAGCAGAAACGAGCTAATTGGTGATTAGATTCGGCTGCGCCGGGTTTTTGGTAGAAAGCCGAAATGGGGATTACGCCTACCCCATGTTCGATGGTTAGCCATCTTGCAAACTCCGCTTCAGGAAGGTCGGATATTGCGCTGTAATCGGCCAGCAAAAAGAACGTGCCCTGGCTAGGCATGGGCTTGAAACGCGTTTTGGCCAAGCCTTGGGCTAAACGGTCGCGTTTTGTTTGGTAGAAACCCGACAGCTCCGTATAGGGTTTTGGGTCTTTCATGTACTGAGCCAAAGCCACTTGCATGGGAGAGCTAACGGTAAATACCATGAACTGGTGCACTTTCCGTATTTCAGTAGATAGTGCTTTAGGCGCGCAGCAGTAACCTATTTTCCAGCCAGTCGTATGGTAGGTTTTTCCAAATGAAGATATGACAATGGCATGGGCTGCCAACGTTTCGCGTCTTGCCAGGCTTTGGTGTTGTTGACCATCGAAAACGATATGTTCGTAGACCTCGTCAGATAGCAATAAGACACCGGTTTCGGTGACAATGCGTTCCAGCCAGTCCAGATCACTTTCTTGCAGATTGATACCCGTTGGATTATGAGGGAAATTGATAATAAGCATACGTGTTTTAGGCGTTATGGCGTCGCGAACTTGTTGCCAGTCGACACTGTATTGCGGCTTATTTTCAGTTGGCGCTTGCATGGCAACGATAACCGGAGTTCCGCCAGCTAATTGAATCGCGGGAATATACAGGTCGTAAAACGGTTCAATCACGACGACTTCGTCAGCCGGCTTCACAAAGGCCAGGATACTCGCCATGAGTGCTTCACTTGCCCCGCTGGTTACCGTGATCTCTGTATCGGGATCGTAGCTGTATCCATACAAGGCCTTTGCTTTGGCGGCAATTTCCTGGCGCAACGCCGGGATCCCTGCCATGGGCGGGTATTGATTATGGCCATCTGTCATGGCTTGGGTCACGAAGTTCAACAACGATGCTGCGGGGTTGAAGTCGGGAAAGCCTTGGCCTAAATTAATGGCCTTGTGATCGGTGGCCAACTGGCTCATGACTGTGAAAATAGTAGTGCCCACATCAGGCAGTTTGGATTCAAATTTCATCTTGGGCAGTATTTTTCAAATTAAAGAATTCAAGGATTTCAGCTACCTTACTGGTAAAGATAAGGGCTGGGCGCTGCTATGCAGGAAAAATACCACATTGGGGTAAACAAGTATTTGAGAAAGCTTTAACGCGTGGTTATGCTCATGACTGCTTTGTAAGGGGCAATGCGCCAGTATCGCGTGTAGTAGTCAATCTATATCTGGATACCACGTAAATAGGTATCGATGATTTGATGAAATCGTTGGGGTTAGCGTTCTTATTACATAGCTTTTTGTTTAATTTTAGGACGCTACGCATCATGGTTCAAAAGGGCAAAGTTAAGTGGTTCAACGCCGATAAAGGCTTTGGTTTTATTACTCCAGACGAAGGCGGCACTGACGTGTTTGCACATTTTTCGGCTATCGAGGGTCGCGGTTATCGCAGCCTGAATGAAGGCCAAGATGTCGAATTCGAAGTTAAAGAAGGCCCTAAAGGCCCTCAGGCAGCAGAAATTCGCCCTCTGTGATTTTTGAGTTTGCACATTAGTTAGTGCAAACCAGTTAAACGCCCCGCTTTACTGCGTGGGCGTTTTTTATTGCCCTTATTAGTGGGTTTAGCCCTTCGGTCAGGCATTTCTACTGTACTTATCCACAGGAAAACCATAGTTTTTCATTCAACGCTTCGGCAGGTAGCTATGGTGTAACACCCACGCTATGACTGGCTCACCTACTCGGTTGGGAGAAAGATATCCACGGCTTGTTCACCTTGTTACCCACAAAGTTATCCACAGGGGCTGACTGTCTTGTATATCGCTGAGTGTTTCACGTGGAACATTCCATTGTGATGGTTTTAGATACAAGCAAATCGAAAATTGTGATCAAGTGGTAGATAAGATATATTGAAATTGGAGTTGTTTGAAGTTGCTCACTGATTGTTATTCTACTAATTCTATTTATTCAGATTAGCCTAGTTGGCTTTGAATAATATGCTACTGATTCACTACTAAAATTAAAGAGACATCAACAATAAGACGGAAAGAAGTTGTTTTTTTACTGAATCCTCCGGTTATTGTTCCGATATTAATAGTGCTGGAACTGTCATGTTCCACGTGGATTCGTCTAGCATAGACCCTTCCCTGGAAAAACCTGTCTGGATATTTTATAAATATTGTGGTCAAGGTAGGAAGTGCCTACCTTGTTTGATTGCTTTATCATCTATCCCTGGTCACCCTCCCCTATCTGAGGATAGATACCTTCTGCTGAGATAACGTTCGCGGCATGCATATATTCATGTTTTCTTGAACAGTCACCTATAGCAGTGCTTAATGTTGAACCGGCAGCCCTAGGGTTCCAATCAACGTTACACATTGAATTATTGGGAGTATCCGTATCAGCATGCTTGGTTCTTATGGTCGGTAGTTTGAGCTCGTAGCCCGCACCGTATAGCAATGCAACTCAGAACAGTCATATGCGGCTCAATATTCTAGTTATTGTTTAACGCCCTGCTTCCGGTGAAACCACCGCAATGGTTTATTTTTTCAATTATTCCATTGCTCAATTTAGTACCCTCAATATATTCACTATATGGCTTGAGTAATTCCATATGCATTGATACCCCTCCCGCTAGTGCTAGATAAAAAGATCGCTTTATCTAAATAAAACGTTTGATAACAATGTTTGATAAGCCATACGTTAGTTAATCGTTGGTGGTAAGCAATAGCTGTCTTTTGGCAGCCCGGCCTATGTAGGCGAAGAAATTTTAACTACAGTCTTTAATGTGCTGCGGCTCTGATGTTCTTATGTTTCACGTGGAACATAAAATTAATTTATTGGGTATGACAGGCCATGTAGAAACATACTGTTCCACGTGAAACATAACGCGGTTTATATAATATATAGCTAAGTGTTTCACGTGGAACAGCATGTTTTATTCCTGTGTAGATAATTCTTTGTGTTTCACGTGGAACATAATCGTGCGCGGCAGTATAATGGGAAGTTAATGTTCTATCTCGCTTGAGCGAAAAATGATTTATCCAGATGAATTCGATGTAATTGTGGTCGGCGGCGGCCATGCGGGTACCGAGGCGGCCCTTGCTGCGGCGCGTACTGGCGCCTCTACGCTATTGCTAACCCATAACATGGAAACGCTGGGCCAGATGTCATGCAATCCTTCTATAGGAGGGATTGGTAAGGGGCATTTGGTAAAGGAAATCGATGCTTTGGGTGGGGCTATGGCTTATGCTACCGACCTCGCGGGTATTCAATTTCGTATATTAAATAGATCTAAAGGGCCAGCTGTACGGGCAACTCGGGCACAGGCCGATCGGTCTTTATACCGTCGTGCCATTAGAACGACTTTGCAGAATCAACCTAATTTAATGATTTTCCAGCAGGCCGTGGATGATCTTATTCTAGAGGGCGATCGCGTCGTTGGAGCAGTCACGCAGATTGGATTGAGATTCAAAGCGCGTACCGTGGTGTTGACTGCTGGCACGTTTCTGAATGGATTGATTCACGTGGGCCTGGATCATTACTCTGCCGGTAGGGCAGGGGATCCTTCTTCTATTTCTCTCGGTGAGCGACTGAAAGAACTGAAACTGCCTCAGGGGCGGTTGAAAACGGGCACGCCGCCCCGTATTGATGCAGGAAGTATAGACTTTTCAAAACTGGAAGTTCAGGCTGGCGATAGCGACCCCGTACCCGTGTTTTCCTATATGGGGTCGGCGGATATGCATCCAGAGCAACTCCCTTGCTGGATCACCCATACCAACGAAAAAACGCATGATATCGTGCGGTCCGGTCTTGATCGTTCTCCTATGTATAGCGACAGCGGAACCATAGAAGGAATAGGGCCACGCTATTGCCCTTCGATCGAAGATAAAATTCATCGTTTCGCCGATAAGGCAAGTCATCAGATATTTTTGGAGCCTGAAGGCTTAAGCACACGCGAGATATATCCTAATGGTGTGTCGACTAGCCTGCCTTTTGATATTCAACTGGCGTTGGTTCGCTCCCTGCCTGGCTTGGAAAACGCCATTATCATGCGTCCTGGCTACGCCATTGAGTATGACTATTTTGATCCACGTGAACTCAAAGGGACATTGGAAACACGCGCCATTAAGGGGCTGTTTTTCGCAGGGCAGATCAATGGTACGACAGGGTATGAAGAGGCTGCGGCCCAGGGCTTGCTTGCCGGTGTGAATGCGGCCCTGCAGGCGAAGGGCCGGGAAGGCTGGTGTCCCAAGCGCAGTGAAGCTTATTTGGGCGTGCTGGTTGACGACTTGATTACCAGTGGGGTCACCGAACCCTATCGCATGTTTACGTCACGAGCTGAATATCGTTTAAGCCTGCGCGAAGATAATGCTGATATGCGTCTTACAGAGGAAGGTCGTCGACTAGGTCTGGTAGACGATGCTCGATGGGATTTTTTCAGTCGCAAGCGTGATTCGGTGGCTTCGGAAATTGAGCGCCTTCGCGGTAGCTGGATCAACCCTAGAACGCTGGCAGTACATACGGCAGAGGCATTGTTGGGAAAGCAGGTTGAAAGAGAGTATTCGCTCTACGATCTGCTAAAGAGGCCCCAGGTTTCCTACCAGGCGCTAATGGACTTGGAAAAGGAAAGCGGCGAACGTTTGGCAGGGCCGGGGCTTGATGACCCCGTCGCTGCAGAACAGGTCGAAATCCAAGTGAAGTACTCCGGTTATGTTGCAAAGCAGCAAGAAGAAGTCGAAAAGCAGGCTGCCCAGGAATCCCAGAGTATTCCAGCGGATATTGATTACGATGCCATCACGAGTATGTCGATAGAAGTACGTCATCGCCTGAAAGCCAGCCGGCCTGAAACGGTGGGGCAGGCAGGTCGCATTTCGGGCGTAACGCCAGCTGCTATCTCTTTGCTGCTGATACACCTTAAACGCATGCAGTATCGGAAGAAAGCAGCCTGATGGTAGACCAAGTTAACTACAGGCAGCGCCTTGACGCTGCCGCGCAAACACTGAGCCTCGAACTGCATGACGACCAGGCCGAGTCGCTGCTTAGCTACATAGATCAGTTGCAGAGGTGGAATCGGACCTACAACCTTACTGCCTTGCGGGAACCCGAACAGATGCTGGTCCAGCATCTGTTCGATAGTCTTTCCGTTGTGAAGCCCCTGGTCGATATACTGGATAAAAACACAGTACCAAGCCCTCGCATTGTCGATGTCGGATCCGGGGCTGGCTTGCCCGGCATAGTGCTTGCCATTATGCAGCCACAGTGGCAAGTGCATTGCATTGATGCCGTAGAAAAGAAAATGGCCTTTGTAAGGCAAATGGCTGGCGTATTGCGATTGCCCAACTTGCATGCCATGCATGCGCGCGTAGAAGCCTTGCAGCCTCTTGATGCCCATATTGTCATTTCCCGAGCCTTTGCATCGTTAACCGACTTTGCTACGCTTGCCGGGCCCCATGTGGCCAAGGATGGGTATCTTGCAGCGATGAAAGGGCGTGAGCCACAAGAAGAAATCGAAACCCTCGAGCAGCAGACTGGCTGGCGCCCTTGCCAGATCCAGGCGTTGCTTGTTCCTGAACTGAATGCCCAGCGTTGCCTGGTCTGGTTGAGCCGTCAAGGAAACTTATGAATTACAACTCTACAGCCATTGCCAACGTCTTTTGCATCGCAAACCAGAAAGGCGGGGTGGGGAAGACCACTACCGCTATCAACCTTGCCGCCGCGCTTGCCGCCACGCGCAAGCGCGTCCTATTGATAGATCTGGATCCCCAGGGAAACGCCACCATGGGTAGTGGTATCGACAAGAACAATGTCGAACAAAACCTTTACCAAGTGCTTATTGGCGACGCGACCATAGCGCAGGCTCGGGTCAGGTCCGAAGCAGGGGGCTACGACGTATTGCCCGCGAACCGTGAATTGTCCGGTGCTGAAATCGACCTGATCCAAATGGACGAGCGTGAACAACAGCTTAAGCAGGCTATTGCGCTTGTGCTGGAAGATTATGACTTTATCCTTGTGGATTGCCCGCCGACCTTGTCTTTGCTGACCTTGAACGGCCTGGCGTCGGCGCATGGGGTGATTATTCCCATGCAATGTGAGTACTTTGCGTTAGAAGGCTTGTCGGATCTGGTCAATACCATTAAACGTGTGCATCGCAATATCAATCCCGAATTGCAACTCATCGGTTTGCTGCGAGTCATGTTTGACAGCCGCGTTACGCTGCAGCAACAAGTCTCGGCCCAAATTGAAACCCACTTTGGTGACAAGGTCTTCAAGACGGTGGTGCCCCGCAACGTACGCCTTGCCGAAGCACCAAGCCATGGCTTGCCAGGCATCGTCTACGACAAGAATTCCCGCGGCGCCAAGGCTTATCTTGAGTTTGGCAAAGAACTTATCAAGCGCGTAAAAAAAGAAGCATTACGGCAGCAAGCCCGTCCGCGCGTTTAAACGAATCTGAGAAAGGAAAACACAATGGCAACGAGAAAACCTAAAGGGTTAGGCCGTGGTCTGGACGCTTTGCTTGGCGAAGATGCTCCCGCAATAGAAAACTTTGGCAAGGAAGATCGGCTTCCGTCAGTGCTGAACGTTGGACTTATGCGCGCAGGCAAGTATCAGCCGCGCACGCGGATGGACGAGGGCGCCTTGAACGAGCTCGCCGAGTCCATTCGTACCCAGGGCATCATGCAGCCGATTCTCGTGCGTCCTCTGGCCGGTAAAGACGTCGGGAAGTATGAAATCATCGCCGGGGAGCGTCGCTTCCGGGCCGCCCAGTTGGCCGGGCTTGCCGAGGTTCCGGTTCTGGTGCGGGAAGTACCCGATGAAAGCGCTGCGGTCATGGCCTTGATCGAAAATATCCAGCGTGAAGACCTCAATCCCCTGGAAGAGGCGCATGGCGTACGCCGTCTGCTCGACGAGTTCGGGCTGACCCACGAACAGGCCGCGCAAGCGATAGGGCGATCCCGTTCAGCCACCAGCAATCTGATGCGTCTTCTGAATCTGACGGGGCCGGTGCAAACCATGTTGTTGGCCGGCGATATCGACATGGGTCATGCCCGGGCCTTGTTGGCCACCGATTCGGCAACGCAAATTCTTCTGGCCAATGAAGTCATTGCCAAACGCCTGTCTGTTCGTGAAACCGAAAAGCTGGTCGGGCGCAGCATACGCGAGGCCGAGGAAAAGACGCCCAAGGCAGGCCGTAAGTCGGTTGGCCAATCGGGGGATGTGAAACGTATGGAAGAAGCCTTGTCGGATCATCTGGGGACCCGGGTGACCCTAAAGGTAGGCGCCAAGAACCGGGGCCAACTGATGATCGACTTCCATGGCTGGGAGCACCTGAATTCGCTGCTGGAACTCCAGGGCTTGTCGGCGGTCATCGAGTCTTAAGCCTGGCATTTGTCTCGCAATTGTTGCTTTGCATTCGGTTGTGGCGTTATTACAGCGAGTTTCGTGTCATTGTGCGCCGCAACGTTTGACAACGCTTTAAAAAGCCTGCATAATTCGCAATTCGCTTTTGGTGGGATGCCCGAGTGGTTAAAGGGGGCAGACTGTAAATCTGTTGACCTTGCGTCTACGTTGGTTCGAATCCAACTCCCACCACCAAAGCCTCTTTTGCTGCGGGCGCTTTTTAAAAGCAAAGCGTTAGCAAAAAAAGCAGTTACCAGAATAAAAATGAAAACGCAGCAGTTGGCGGTTTCATGCAGGCGGTTGTAAAAGTTTGTGGCTGTTGACTTGTTTTCCGGTCACGGACGATCAGGTGGATTGAATCTCCTCGCGGGTGTAGCTCAATGGTAGAGCAACAGCCTTCCAAGCTGATGATGAGGGTTCGATTCCCTTCACCCGCTCCAGTTTAAGTTTTTTGATTTCTGCTTGAAAAGGCAGATAGCAACGAAGTAGTTGCCCATGTGGCTCAGTGGTAGAGCACTCCCTTGGTAAGGGAGAGGTC
>NZ_JBEBUX010000013.1:0-51381 GCF_040393045.1 Pollutimonas bauzanensis
CTTGCGGAAAGACCGGCAATGAACGTTTGTGCGCCGAATTACGGTAGGTCCGCAATATGACCTCATAGGCTTCCGGCGTTACGTCTTTGCCTTCGAGGAAGTCGTCGACTTCACCATAAGTCACGCCAAAAGCGTCTTCGTCCGGCTTTAAGGGCGATAACGACTCCAGATCAGCCGTAGGCACCTTGAACACCAAAGCATCAGGCGCGCCCATGGCCTGGCCCAGCGCCCGCACACGCCGCTTGCTCAGTCCGGTTAAGGGCGTAAGGTCTGCCGCCCCATCGCCGAATTTGGTGAAGAACCCCATTAAGGCCTCCGCCGCATGATCGGTGCCCACCACCAGTCCGCCATGCGCTCCGGCTACTGCGTACTGCGCAATCATGCGTTGGCGCGCTTTGATATTTCCAAGCAGAAAATCCTGATGCCCTGCATCCCGAAAAACCACCTCGGCATCAAGCAAAGATGCCAGCATGGCGTCGCTGGCGGGTTTGATATTGACGGTGACAACCTGATCAGGCTTGATGAAGTCGATGCAGGCCTGCGCGTCGGTTTCATCACGTTGCTCGCCGTAAGGCAAGCGCATTGCGACGAACTTGGCGTTATGACCGAGCTCGCGGGCGGCTTGGACTGCCCGCTGCGACAGACAACCGCCCACCAGGGAATCAACGCCGCCACTTATTCCCAGGACCAGGGCGTGCTGCCCGGCGCTGACCAAATAGTCAGCAATAAACGCGACACGGCGCTCGATTTCCTGGTCCGCATCGAAAATGCTATCTACGCAAAGTTCATTGATGATGTTGCGCTGTATGGTGCGTTGCTCGGGACTTAACACGATCGCTCCTTTCCGGGGTTGGCTCGTTGATCATAAGACAAAGAGTATGATACGCCAGGTAATGTCGGGCTTGGTTAACGTAGGCCCTGTTTCGCTATACATCACAGGATCCCGGTTCGCCATGAAGCCCACACCATCGGCAACATTAGTGCTTGTCGCCACTTTGACCGTGCAATCTCTTGCGGCCATGGCCTTGCTGACACTGCCAGTCGTTGCCCCAGCCGTCGCAAAATCCCTGAACATATCAACGGCCTATGTCGGCCTGTACATTGCACTCGCCTATGCTGCCGCCATGGCGTCCAGCTTGTTCTCCGGCGGCGCTGTCCGACGATTCGGCGCCATACGCGCCAGCCAGATTGGGCTATTGCTTTGCATGGCAGGCGTGGCAGCCTGCGCTATAGAATCCCCAGTTGCGATGGCCATTGGCGCGATGCTGATCGGTTTGGGCTATGGGCCTATCACACCCGCAAGCTCGCACCTGCTTGCCCGCACCACTCCCGCCCATCGCATGTCGCTGGTGTTTTCCATAAAACAGACAGGCGTCCCTCTGGGAGGCGTGCTGGCGGGCGTGATCGTTCCCAGCCTGGCCGACATAATTGGCTGGCAATGGGCTTTTCTGGTGGTTGCCGCCGCATGCCTGCTTTGCACTGCCGCTATTCACCCCCTGTGCGCCAGCCTGGACGCCGACAGAGATCGCAAGCAGCGCCTTTCTTTCGGAAATGGGCTGGCAGGGCCGCTGCGACTGGTCTTCAGCCAACGCAGCCTTACAGTGCTTGCCGCCGTGTCATTCCTGTTTTCCATAGCCCAATTGTCGCTGACAACCTACTTGGTCACGTTTTTACATGAAGACTTAAGCATGGGGCTGATAGTGGCAGGTTTTACCCTGGCAATCGCGCAGGCGGCGGGCGTAGTCGGACGACTATTGTGGGGCTATATTGCCGACAGGTTCCTGGGCGCGTCCACTATGCTGGCCGTATTGGCCATATTGATTGCAGTTTGCGCCGTTGCGACCGCCCTGCTTCAATTTATCGATTCGCCGTTGCTGGTAATTGTCGTGCTATCGCTATTTGGCAGCAGCGCCGTCGGCTGGAACGGTGTGTATCTGGCCGAAGTAGCCCGGCAAGCGCCCCCCGGACAAGCCGGTATGGCAACGGGCGGTACACTGGCAATGACCTTTTTTGGGGTGGTTGTAGGTCCGCCATTATTCGGCCTGATTGCTTCCGTTTCCGGCAGCTATAGCCTGGCTTACGCCACCCTGATCGTTCCAGCGGGCGTATGCCTGTGGCTGCTAATAAGCCACAGGGCCGCTTTCATCAAATAAGCTGCGTTTAGAAGTTATCCAGCACCGCACCTGTACTGGCTGTGGACGCGTTAAAGGCGAACTTGGCCTGTACTCCGCGCGTGTAGCGAGGCGCCGGCGCCTTCCATACGGCAAGACGAGCAGCGATTTCATCCGCTGGCACATTCAGCTCGAGCACCAGCTGATGAGCATCTATCGTGATCGAGTCCCCCTCGTGCACCAAGGCAATGACGCCTCCGACAGCCGCTTCAGGAGCGACATGGCCCACCACCATTCCCCAAGTGCCGCCCGAAAAACGGCCATCGGTAATCAGGCCAACTGAATCACCCAGGCCCGCACCGATAAGCGCGCCAGTCGGCGCCAGCATTTCAGGCATACCCGGACCACCCTTGGGCCCCAGATAGCGCAAGACCATGACGTCGCCGGCCTTGATCTTGCCGTCAAGAATGGCCTGCAGCGCCGATTGTTCGTCGTCGAACACCCGGGCAGGTCCGGTAATGACAGGGTTCTTCAGGCCGGTAATCTTGGCCACGGCCCCTTCCGGCGAGAGATTGCCTTTCAGAATGGCCAGATGGCCTTCTTTGTATAGTGCCTGGTCAATCGGGAAGATAACCTTTTGATCGGCGCTCGGCGTGCCCGGTATGTCTTTCAGGACTTCGGCAATGGTCTGCCCGGTAATGGTGATGCAGTCGCCATTAATCAGGCCGGCATCCAACAATATCTTCATGACCTGCGGCACACCGCCGGCTTTATGAAAATCGACCGCCAGGAAATGGCCGCTGGGCTTGAGATCGCAAAGTACTGGCACGCGCCTGCGCACACGCTCGAAATCGTCGATGGTCCATTCGACATCCGCCGCGTGGGCGATAGCAAGTATGTGGAGCACGGCATTGGTTGAGCCCCCGGTCGCCATGACCACGCTAACCGCGTTTTCAATCGACTTGCGCGTGACGATATCGCGCGGTTTCAAGTCTAGTTCGACGGCCTTTAACAACACACGGGCCGACTCTGCAGCCGAGTTTGTTTTCTCGTCGTGCACATTGGCCATGGTGGACGAATAAGGCAGGCTCATGCCCAAGGCTTCGAAAGCCGAGCTCATTGTGTTGGCGGTATACATGCCGCCACAAGAGCCTGGCCCCGGAATGGCATGCAGCTCGATTTGCTTGAGCTCGTGGTCGCTCATGCGACCCGCCGCGTTCTCGCCTACAGCCTCGAAAACACTGACGATATTCAGATCTTTACCATTCAGGCGCCCGGGAAGAATGGTGCCGCCGTATACATAGATAGCCGGTACATTGGCGCGCAACATGCCCATCATGCCGCCAGGCATGTTCTTGTCGCAGCCACCGATGACGACCACGCCGTCCATCCACTGGCCCTGTACACAGGTTTCCACGCAATCGGCAATGACCTCGCGCGATACCAATGAATACTTCATGCCTTCGGTACCCATGGCCATTCCGTCGGAAATGGTGGGCGTACCGAATACTTGCGCATTACCGCCCGACGTTTCGATAGCGTCGATCGCGGCATCGGCCAGCTTCTGCAAGCCGCTATTACAAGGCGTAATCGTGCTGTGCCCGTTAGCCACGCCTATCATGGGCTTGTTGAAATCTTCTTCTTTGTAGCCCAGCGCGTAGTACATGGACCGGTTAGGCGCCCGAGCCGCGCCCTGGGTGATATTCGCAGACCGCAGACGTTTGGTTGTGCTCATTTCTTTCCTTTCCTGAATTGGGAGCCATGCACAACAGGCGGCGTGGCACGAGTCAAAAAAGGAGTTTAACCCCTTCGCCGCCACTCGTCGCCCCCCAGCCGCCAGAGACACGATTGACGCATAATATGCCTGGATAAGTACTCAACCAGGAAAACGCCATGGCGCCATCAAACCACGTTGTTCTCATCACCGGAGCCAGTCGCGGCATTGGGGCGGCAACGGCTATTGCCGCCGCCCGCGATGGCTTTGACGTAGCCGTTAACTACCTCAAAGACGAAGCTGCTGCACAGCGTGTCGTGCAAGCCGTATTGCAACAAGGCCGCAAAGCGGTTGCCGTGCAAGGCGATGTCGGCAAGCCCGAAGACATTCCCCGCATTTTTGAAACTGCCGAGCAAACGCTCGGGCCCTTGACTGCCCTGGTCAACAACACCGGCATCACGGGGCCCATTGGCCCTTTTTCCAACACCACCGACGCCACCATTGAACGGGTGTTCCAGGTCAATGTATTCGGCACCATACAATGCTCGCGCCTGGCTCTGGCCAGTTTCAAGCGGCACGGCACGACCGGCGTCATCATCAACGTGTCGTCCGTCGCAGCGCGCACCGGCAGCCCCGGCGAATACATACACTATGCCGCCAGCAAAGCTGCGGTCGAGACTTTTACCCTGGGTTTGGCCAAAGAGATCGCAGCAACTGGAATACGCGTATGCGGCGTCGCACCCGGCTCTACACTTACCGAAATCCACGCGACAGCCGGCGAACCCGGTCGACCCGAACGGGTTGCACCCAAAATTCCGATGGGGCGCCTGGCGCATCCCGAAGAAGTCGCGGAAACCATAGTCTGGCTATTATCCCCGGCTGCGTCGTACATGACAGGCACTGTCGTTCAATGTGCCGGAGGCTTATGATCGAATCCACACAACCCATCACGGTCTGCGCTGCCAGCGATCTCGTCGACTCAGGATTGGCGCATAAGCTTGCGGTTACGTACGGCAACGACCCCACTACGGCTTTCTTCGTACGCTACAACGGGCAAGCCTATGGCTACCTGAATCGCTGCCCTCATATGGGCTCTGAACTGGACTGGGAGAACAGTGTTTTCACCCGGGCCGGCGACCTGCTGATGTGCGCCCGCCACGGGGCTACTTTCAAGCCCGACACTGGGGAATGCACTGGGGGGCCATGCAAGCCCAGCAAGCTTGTGGCCCTAAAGGTTTCCGAGGCGCAACAGGACGGCCAGCACGTCGTGCTGTGGTGGCCTGAAGGCAAAGTTGCGCCACAGGTTGGGGCCGATTAATTACGGCCCCTGCCAATCAACCAAGCTGGGACACGTCCCGGACTGCGCCGCGATCCGCTGATGTCGCCAATGCTGCATAGGCTTTCAGGGCCTGCGAAACAAAACGGTCGCGGTTTACCGGCTTCCAGGCTTGGGCGCCGCGCTCGAGCATTTCATCACGGCGTGCAGCAAGTTCCGCATCGGTGATCGCCAAGCGTATCGTGCGATTCGGAATATCGATTTCTATCGTATCGCCATCGTTCACCAGCCCGATATTCCCGCCCTCTGCCGCCTCGGGCGAAGCATGCCCAATGACCAGCCCGGAAGATCCGCCAGAAAAACGTCCATCGGTCAGCAGAGCTGTGGTTTTACCCAAACCCTTGGATTTCAGGTAGGAAGTGGGATACAGCATTTCCTGCATACCGGGGCCGCCCTTGGGACCTTCGTAGCGAATAATGACCACATCGCCGGACTTGACCGCATCACCCAGGATGCCATCGACCGCGTCTTCCTGACTTTCATATACCCGGGCCACACCGGTGAATTTCAAGATGCTTTCGTCGACGCCAGCTGTCTTCACGATGCAGCCGTTGGGCGCCAGGTTGCCATACAGTACGGCCAAGCCGCCGTCCTGCGAATAAGCATGCGCCTTGGAGCGGATGCAGCCGTTTTCACGATCCAGATCCAGTTCCTGGTAATAACGGTCCTGGCTGAATGCGACTTGGGTCCGCACCCCGCCCGGCGCGGCCTTGAACAAGTCGTGTACGGCCTGCGTGGCTTGGCCGCTATTGACATCCCATGCGGCGATGGCCTGGCCCAGCGTACCGCTATGGATGTTGCCCACGTCCAGGTTTAACAAGCCGGCTCGGGCCAATTCGCCAAGGATCGCCATGATGCCTCCGGCACGGTGAACGTCTTCGATATGATACTTATCGGTCGCCGGGGCCACCTTGCACAAACAAGGCACGCGGCGCGAAATACGGTCGATGTCGGACATGGTGAAGTCCACGCCGGCTTCCTGGGCTGCAGCCAACAAATGCAACACCGTATTGGTGGAACCGCCCATCGCCACGTCCAGGGTCATCGCGTTCTCGAAGGCCTGTACGTTGGCTACGTTGCGCGGCAATACGGAATCATCGTCCTGTTCGTAATAGCGCTTGCACAACTCAACCACCAGCTTGCCGGCGCCCTCAAACAGGCTTTTGCGCCGGGCATGTGTGGCAAGCACCGTGCCGTTGCCCGGTAAAGCCAGGCCCAGCGCTTCTGTCAGGCAATTCATCGAGTTAGCCGTAAACATCCCGGAACAGGAACCACAGGTCGGGCATGCACTGCGTTCAACCTCGGCCGCCTCTGCATCGCTTACCGTGGAGTCGGCCGCCTTGATCATGGCATCGATCAGGTCCAGCTTCATCAACACTTTTTGCGTGCCGGGTTCAATGACTTTGCCGGCTTCCATGGGGCCGCCGGAAACGAATACGACAGGAATGTTCAACCGCATGGCAGCCATCAACATGCCGGGCGTAATTTTGTCGCAATTGGAAATACAGACCATTGCGTCTGCGCAGTGCGCATTGACCATGTACTCCACTGAATCGGCGATAAGTTCACGCGATGGCAGCGAATACAGCATGCCGCCATGGCCCATGGCAATACCGTCGTCCACGGCAATGGTGTTGAATTCCTTGGCTACGCCGCCCGCCGCTTCAATTTGCCGCGCCACCAATTGCCCCATGTCTTTCAAGTGGACATGACCCGGAACAAATTGGGTGAACGAATTGACGACAGCGATGATGGGCTTTTCAAAGTCGCCGTCCTGCATACCGGTGGCGCGCCAAAGGGCGCGCGCGCCAGCCATGTTGCGACCATGGGTGGAAGTGCGGGAACGATATTGCGGCATTTCTATCTCTGGAAAGTGGTTGACAAATAGTGCTAATGATAACTTTCTTGTCGGTTTTTTTGCCAGCGCACTGGTTCACGGCATAAGGTACTTGTATGATTGTGTCCATCAAATCAAATTCAACAGGCCAGACACCAGGAGACCCAGTGAATCAGCCCGTAACCCCAAGCACGGAACCATCTTCCCTACGCAGCGACATCAGATTGCTTGGAAAAACGCTAGGAGAAGTCGTCAAGGAATGCGAAGGCAAGGCGATTTACGACGTCATTGAAAAGCTAAGACGGGCCGCGGTTAAATTTCGCCGCGAAGGCAATGTGGCAGACACCAAGGTGCTCGAACGGCAAATCAGCCGTCTGGCCGACCAGGAAGCCAATTCCGTGGCGCGGGCTTTCAGTTATTTTTTGCATCTGTCCAATATTGCCGAAGATCGCGACCAGAATCGACGCCAGCGGCAACACGAATTGGGCGCCGAAACCCCCATGCGCGGCAGTCTCCAGCATGCGCTCGACCTGCTCAAAGAAAAAGGCGTGGGCAACCGCAAGATCCTGCGCTATCTGGAAGACGCCAGCATCGTTCCCGTTCTTACCGCGCATCCCACCGAAGTCCAGCGCAAAAGCACCCTGGACTTGCACCGTGAAATAGCCCGGCAACTGGTGCATAGCGGCGACACACTCACGCCCTCTGAAAGGTTGCTGACTCAGCAACGCCTCGCGGGCCTGGTTTCCGCGCTGTGGCAGACTCGTATGCTGCGCCGCCAGAAGCTGACTGTGCTCGACGAAATCGACAATGCGCTGAGCTACTACACCAGCACTTTCCTGACAGCTATTCCGCGGCTCTATCAAGACCTGTCAGCCCGGCTGCAGCGGCCAGGCCGAACCGTATTTGACGTCAACACCGCTGCACTGCCGCCGTTCCTGCGAATGGGCAGCTGGATAGGCGGTGACCGGGACGGCAACCCCAATGTGGACGCTGCAACTCTGGAACAAGCCCTGCTACGGCAATCCACTCGGGTCTTGCAGCACTATCTGCTAGAGATTAAAGAGCTGGGCACCGAAATATCGATTTCCCATTCGCTGGGCAAAGCCAGTCCCGAGCTCCTGGCCCTGTCGGAATCCAGCCAAGACACGTCTGCGCATCGTCTTGACGAGCCTTACCGCCGCGCCTTCATCCATTTATATGCCCGCATGGCGGCAACTTCGCTGGCGCTGACTGGCCGCCAATTGGCCCTGCGCACCACTTACAGCGCCCCGCCCTATCCCGACGCCCAGGCATTTCAGGACGATCTGCAAATCATTGCCGACTCGCTCAACCGGCACCACGGCTCGCTTATCGCTCAACTGCGCCTATCGGGCCTGCTTCAAGCAGTCAGCATTTTTGGCTTTCACTTGGCTACGGTCGACCTGCGGCAAAGCTCCGATGTGCACGAGCGCGTACTGACCGAACTCTTCAAGGCGGCCGAAGTCCGATTCAACGGCAAAATCGTCAACTACAGTTCGCTGTCGGAGGAAGATCGCATCAGCCTGTTGCGCGAAGAATGCAAACAAGTGCGCCCCTTGGTATCGCCCTGGATCGCCTATAGCGCCGAGACAGAAAAAGAGCTGGCCATCTTGCGTACCGCCGCGGCTTGCCGCAAGAAATATGGTGAAAGGGCCATTCAGCAAGCCATTGTCTCGCACACTGAGACCCTTAGCGATTTGCTGGAAATATTGGTGCTGCAACAGGAAACCGGCCTGATTTCCCCTGCGTCTCGCGATGGCACCCCCAAGCAGCACACGGGGCTGATGGTGGTGCCGTTATTTGAAACCATCCCCGACTTGATGCGCGGGCCGGAAATCATGGCCAACTGGCTTGACCTGCCGGAAGTGGCCGCCCGGGTTCGTCACGACCAGGACGGCATACAAGAAGTCATGCTGGGCTATTCCGATAGCAACAAAGATGGCGGATACCTCACATCCAACTGGGCGCTTTACCGCGCAGAGCGCCAATTGGTGCAGGTCTTCAAGAAGCGCAAAACGCGTTTGCGTCTTTTCCATGGCCGCGGCGGGTCGGTGGGCCGAGGCGGCGGCTCCAGTTTCGACGCCATCCTGGCCCAGCCGCCGGGTACGGTCAATGGCCAAATACGCCTGACCGAACAAGGCGAGGTCATACAAAGCAAATACAAGGATGCCGAAGTCGGCCGCTGGCACCTGGAAACCTTTGTAGCCGCAACACTGGAAGCCAGCCTGACGCCCAACTTGTCGGCAGCCCAGACAGAAGACGACAACATGGCCCATTTCGGTTCGGCGCTGGAGTTCATGTCCAATGTTGCGCAGCAAAGCTATCGGGCGCTGGTCTATGAAACCGCGGGGTTCAACTCCTACTTCTTCGCCTCCACACCGATACTGGAAATCGCCGGCCTGAATATTGGATCGCGCCCGGCTGCACGCAAAGCCAGCCAGAAGATAGAAGACCTGCGCGCTATCCCCTGGGGGTTTTCCTGGGCCCAGTGCCGCGTCATGCTCACCGGCTGGTACGGTATGGGAACCGCGTTGCAGGCATATATCGAACACGGGTGCGAGAAGAGCCCAGCCACCTCTGCAGAACGCCTGGCGCAACTTCAGGAAATGGCGCAAATCTGGCCATTCTTCAGAACGCTGCTGTCCAATATGGAGCAAGTGCTGGCAAAAACCGATCTGGATATCGCGCGGCGCTATGCCGCCCTGGTGCCTGACAAGAAACTTCGCACCGAGGTATTTAGCCGCATCGAGCAGGAATTCGCCCTGACGCTGGCCATGTTCAAGCGCATTACCCAGCATGAACTGTTGGCTCAGGATGAATTGCTGAAAGCTGCGCTAAGCGAGCGCTTTGCCTATATCGATCCCCTGAATCACCTGCAGGTTGAGCTACTGCAGCGCCATCGTTCGGCGCGTCAAAAAGCGGGCCAAGGCGATGAAGGGGAAAGCCGCACGCAGCGCGCCATTCACATGACTATTAATGGCATCGCTGCGGGGCTGCGGAACTCGGGATAAGTCCTCGATAACGAGCAGAAGAATGCCGGATTAACCCCGTTTGGAGCGTAATCCGGTATTCAACACTATTTGGACCAAGCGATGTCGTCGAAAGGCGCGAATGCCCCCCAAATGCCTTCCGGCGTATTCAACAATTGCTTGGCATGAATGGTGTTTGAAGGATAGGTGCCTAGCCATGTCACCGGCAACTCTTCACTGACGATTTTCTGGAACTCGTGATACAGGGCGGTACGCTTTGCAGGATCATCTTCGATCGCCGCCTGCGTCAGCAACTCGTCGACTTTCGGATTCTTGTAGCCGCTCATGTTGGCCCAAACCACACCTTTTCGAACATTGGTGCTCATGTAACTACGCGCTACACCAATTACCGGATCGCCCCAGTTATAAACAATATCGAGATTCAAATCGTAATCATAGTTAGAAATACGACGCGCCCAGGTGGGCATGTCCGGAGAAGGCCGCAGCTCAATAGTGATACCGGCTTTGTCCAGTTGCGGGCGCATGTACTCCGCTACATTTTTAGTTAGATCGGGACTGCCAGGAAAATAATCCAACGTTAATTTAAACCGAACGTCACCGTCTTTTCGGGGAAAGCCCGCCTCATCCAGCAGCTTATTGGCTTCATCCAGATTAAAGGAATAATGCTCAAGGTCTTTATTGAAGAACGGACTTGCTGGATGAAGCGCGCTGTAAGCCGGTTTGGTCTGATTCTGTTGCAGCTTCTCGGTAATAAAATCCCGATCAATCAAATAGGCAATCGCCTGCCTGACCTTCACATTCTGCAAAGGTCCTTCTTTTGTCAGGTTGTACTCAATCCAGGTTAACGGACCAGCCCCCTCGTAGCCTTTGCGCGAAAGCGCCAGCTTTGGGTTCTTGCTGAGCCGTGCAATATCAGAGATTCGCAATGGCGGATACGGCGCGTAGTGAATATCGCCGCGCTGCAATGCCAGCGTAGCCGCGTTGCCATCTTTCATAATCACCAAAGTGAGCTTATCCAGATTGGCAGGCCCTTTGAAAAACTTATCAAACCGCTCCATGGTTAGATACTGGCCAGGCTTGTAATCCACGAACTTGAATGGCCCAGATCCTATCGGCTTGTTGTTGTGAGGGTTGGATCGAATCGGGCCTTCGTTATAAATATGTTTGGGCAGGATCGGCAGCAAGGCGGGCGTTGAAACCTCCAGCAGCAACGCAGGGTTCGGCTGTGAAAACTTAATCACGACCGTATGTGGGTCAGGCGTTTCAACCGACTCAAGATTGGCATACATCGACTTGCCGAAAGGATGATTTTCTTTCACCGTCATAACTGAGAAGGCAACATCCTCAGAGGTGATCGGCTTATCGTCATGAAAAACCGCTGTTTTATTCAACTTGAAGGTATAAACCTTGCCGTCATCGGACTTTTCCCAAGAGTCTGCCAAGTAAGGATGAAACTGCCATTTATCATCTGCCAATAACAAGCTGGCGAATAATTGGGAACCTGGAATGGCAGTAGCTGTGCCCGACTGTAAAGCAGGATTCAGTGAGTTGATCGCTGAACTGGACAGCACCGTCAGAGAACCGCCTTTTTTCCCGTTCGGAGGGAGCTGGGCATTAGCAAGAGTGGAAAACAAAGTAGCGACCGAGAACAATCCAACTGCGGCAATGCTGATCAGACGACGTGAGTGATACATAGCTTCTCTTTAATAATTGCAGTGACGACTTCCGGCGTGAACAAACGTAGAAAGCAGCGTCAGTCTTTGGATACAAAAATACCCAAAGACCGATATCAACTTACTACTTGGACCATGCAACGCTATCGAAAGGCGCGAATGCCCCCCAAATGCCTTCCGGCGTATTCAACAATTGCTTGGCGTGAATGGTGTTCGAAGGATAGGTAAACAACCACGCCACCGGCAGTTCTTCGTTCACGATTTTCTGGAACTCGTGATACAAGGCGGTGCGCTTCGCGGGCTCGTCTTCAACGGCTGCCTGCGTCAGCAACTCGTCGACTTTCGGGTTCTTGTAGCCGCTCATGTTGGCCCACACGACACCCTTGCGGATGTTGCTGCTCATGTATGTACGCGCTACGCCGATGACTGGATCGCCCCAGTTGAATACCGGGTCGATATTCAAGTCGTAGTCATAGTTGGATATACGGCGCGCCCAGGTGGGGAAATCCGGCGAAGGACGCAATTCAATCTTGATGCCGATCTTATCCAACTCGGGGCGCATGTATTCTGCAACGTTCTTGGATAAATCCGGGTTGGTCGGAATGTAGTCCAGCGTCAGGGAGAAACGGTTGCCATCGTCTTTTTTGGGAAAGCCCGCCTCATCCAGCAGCTTGTTGGCCTTGTCCAGATTCAGCGTGTAAGGATCAAGATCTTTGTTGAAAAACGGGCTGTCAGGATGCAAGGGGCTGAAAATAGGCTTGGTCTGGCCTTGATGCAGCTTCTCGGTAATGAACTTGCGGTCGATGGCATAGGAAATGGCCTGCCGGACCTTCACATTTTGCAATGGACCTTCCTTGACCATATTGAATTCAAGCCAAGTGATCGCGCCGACACCTTCGTAACCCTTATGGGACACCGTCAACTTGGGATTCTTGCTGAGCCGGTCGATATCGGAAAGGCGCAACGGCGGATACGGCGCGTACTGGATGTCGCCGCGTTGCAACGCAAGCGTAGCCGCATTTCCGTCCTTGATGATCACCACCGTGATCTTGTCCAGATTGGCGGGCCCCTTGAAGAACTTGTCGAAACGCTCCATGGTCAGGTACTGGCCAGGCTTGTAGTCGACAAACTTGAATGGCCCCGATCCAATGGGCTTGTTGTTGTAGGCGTTGCTGCGAATCGGACCCTCGCTGTAAATATGCTTGGGCAGAATCGGCAGCAAGGCTGGCGTGGAGACTTCCAGCAACAGCGCGGGATTAGGTTCTGAAAACTTGATCACCACCGTATGCGGGTCAGGCGTTTCAACCCCTTCAAGATTGGCATACATCGACTTGCCGAAAGGATGATTTTCTTTCACCGTCATCACTGAAAAGGCAACATCTTCAGAGGTGATCGGCTTATCGTCATGAAAAACCGCCGTCTTATTCAGCTTGAAGGTATAGGCCTTGCCGTCATCGGACTTTTCCCACGAGTCCGCCAGATAAGGGTGGAACTGCCATTTGTCATCGACCAATAACAAACTGGCAAACAGCTGCGACCCTGGTACTGCGGTGGCGACGCCGGATTGTATGGCGGGATTCAGGGAGTTGATGGCCGAGTTGGACAGAATGGTCAGCGACCCGCCCTTCTTGCCATTGGGCGGCAGTTCTGCATTGGCGGCAACTGCAAACAAGGCCGAGGCCGAAAACAATCCAACTGCAATAACTCTGATCAGGCGATTGGTATGGAACATAATTCCTCCGTTAGGAAATAACTACCTGCTTGCATTACGTTGTTGACTCAAAGCTCCGCGGAACCGAACAGCCGCTCCAAAGAACCCTTATTTAAATCACTGTCGCCTATTGCGACCAACCTGCCATCAAGCCCGGAATGATTCTGCATCACGGGCTGCAGCTCGAACTGCTTGTTAGGCGAATACTGCAGCAGGTAAGACCGGGCATCCCCGCCCACCGCCACAATGCCTTTGATGCGAAACACCGATTCGGGCAAGTTGGACAGTACGATTCTTAACTTCGTTTCGTCGTAAGGCCCATTCTGCTGAATGGTCAACGTAGCGAAATTTCTTGCCGTGCCCTCGCTCGGCACGCCGAAGGGCCGCACCAGTTTCAAGTCATAGTCTGCTGTGCTTTTGGAACTGGAACCATCCGGCAAAGGGCTATCCAGCAAGACCTCCCAGTCCAATTGGGCCTGTACCGATTCGAAAATTGATGCCGATGGAGCATGCTTGCGCAACCAGGCGCCTGTATCAATACGTTGTTCGTCGTCGATCAGGTCGAGCTTGTTCGACACAATCACGTCGGCCGCTTCGATCTGCTGCAACACCACATCTCCGACATAGCGGTCCTCGGACATCTGGCGCACTGAACCCGCATCAACAACGGTCACGATGGACTTGAGCAAAAAGTTACCCCCCACCTTGCCTATTTGCGCAATTTTCCTCGGGTCGCTGACACCGCTGCCTTCGATAATCAACCAATCCAGCTCGGGCGCCAGCGCCTCAACCTTCAAGAGCGCATTGACGAGCTCCCCGCCCATCGAGCAACAAACGCAACCGTTGGTCAGGTTGATCACGTCCTGTGCACCGTTGGTTGATTCGATGAGTGAAGCGTCAACGTTCAGGCTGCCGAAGTCATTGACCATGACCAGAATGCGCAACCCGTGCGGAGCGCGCAAAATGTTGTTGAGCAAGGTGGTTTTCCCCGAACCGAGAAAGCCGCCCAGCACAGTCATGGGAAGTTGCGCGGACTTAGTCATACTTAGGGCATGGGAAGACTTTGCCGCCCAATACTGTTCCCCAAATACGCGCGTCCTTCAACGACTCGGGCGCGATTTCCAGAGGATCGTCCTCGAGTATGCAGAAGTCGGCCTGCTTGCCTATTTCGATACTGCCGATCTCGCCGTCCAGCTTCAGCGTATAAGCGGCGCCCAGTGTCATGGCATGCAAGGCATCCTGCACCGATATGCGCTCGCTTTCGCCAAGCACCCGGCCCGATGCCGTTGTGCGGTTCACGGCGCACCACGCAGTAAACAACGGCGCCAGCGGCGTAATGGGTGCATCCGAGTGCAAGGAAAAGCGAACGCCTGTCGCTTTTGCCGTAGCAGCCGCGTTCATGCGATTAGCACGATCCGGACCCATCGTCATTGTGTAGTGCGCATCGCCCCAATAATAGATATGGTTGGCAAACAGGTTTGCGCATACACCCAGGTTAGCCATACGCCTGAACTGGTAAGCATCAGCCATTTGGCAATGCTGCAGCGTATGGCGGTGATCCCAGCGCGGACTTTCTTCCAGCACTTGCTCGATGGCGTCGAGCGTCACTTCTGTCGCCTCGTCGCCGTTGGTATGAATATGAACGGTCAACCCGGCATCGTGATAGGTCTTGATAATATTTTTCAGGTTATGCGGCGGAATCAGCCATAAGCCATTTTTTTGAGCGCCGGCTGGCGGGTTGTAGTAACCGGGCCAGCGCAGCCTTGCGGTAAAGCCCTGAATCGACCCATCGGCAACAAGCTTGACCACGCCAAAGCGCAACTTGTCGTTATTGTGCTTGATGGCAGGCAGCACGCGTTCCAGCGCCTTGTTCTCTTGGTCGCGCAATGGTGCGTAGGCCGGCACTATGCGCAGCGGGTAATCATCACTGCTCGTAACGCTGGTCAAGGCTGTTATCGTGGCTTCGCTCAGGTCGTTGACCAGATCAGTCGCCGTTGTCACCCCGGCAAGCTGTCCCACTTTCCCGAAGTTCCAAATGCCTTTTTCTGTCTGGCCCGCGTCGAAGAAAATATTGCCTGTCTTGCGATACACCAGGTACATGGCGGCAAACTCTTGAAGCTCCCCCGTCGGCTGTCCGTCGTCATCCAGCACTACGCCTTCGATGTCGGTCTCCGAGGTAATTTGCGCCTCGCTCAGCATGGCGGTGTTCACGTTCATCAAGTGCGCGCTGGCATGAAAGACCACCACGCGGCTATTGATCGACACCTGATCCAGATGCGCCGTCGTCATGCGTTGCGAACCGAAGTAAATCGGATCAAAGCCCCAGGCATATACAGGATCGGAAGCGTTCTCACGCGCGGCGTACGCTTCTTTCAGCCGGTCGACCACACTCTCGAAGCTTTTAAGCCCCGTCCATAAGCGGCCATCGGGGCCGCGACGATCGTAATACCCAACATACACAAAGTTCCACATGCCGCCTTCCATCAAGTGGCAATGGCCTTCCACCAACCCAGGCATCAACACCTTGTCGGCAAACGTTTCATCCAGAGTGGCGTGTCCCCAGCCACTCAACGATGCCTCGTCGCCCACCCCAAGAATCTTGCCATCGCAAACCGCCACATGCGTGGCGCGCGGCTGCATAGGATTCATGGTGATAACGCTGCGCGCTTTATATACGGTAATTTTTTCAGAACGACTCATGGAAATTCCCAATAAAATTCAGGCCATGCCTGATAGCATCAAATAGAAACAGGACTGACAGGCTCGCCATCAACTATCTTCACCAAGTGGCAGGCCACATGCTGGCCCCTGCCTACGTCACGCAACGGCGGCGATTCGGATCGGCAAATGTCCTGTGCATATGGGCATCGGGTATGGAAATGGCAGCCGGATGGCGGGTTGATCGGACTTGGGGGGTCGCCCTCGATACGCAAACGCTTGACTGACCCGCGCCGAGTTGGATCCTTGACCGGATCGGCAGTCAACAATGCATAGGTGTATGGATGTAATGGCCGCGAGAAGACTTCAGTGCGATTGCCTTGCTCAACCACCCGGCCCAAATACATGACGCTAAGCGCATCGCACAAGCGCTGCACGACGGCCAAATCATGGGAAATAAAGACGTAGGTCAATCCCATTTCTTTCTGGAGCTGCTTGAGCAAGTTGATGACTTGCGCTTGAATCGCCACGTCCAAAGCAGAAACAGGTTCGTCGCAGATCACCAGGTCTGGGTGAACTGCCAGGGCTCGCGCAATACCGATACGCTGCCGCTGCCCGCCCGAGAATTGATGAGGAAACAGCTTCTTCTGTTCGGACCTTAGCCCGACTTTCTTGATGAGTTCGTCGACACGAACCGCGATTTCCCGATCGTTCATGTTCGTCAATTGCTTCATCGGCTTGGCGATGATGGCTTCGACGCGTTGCCGGGGATCCAGAGACGAATACGGATCCTGGAAAATCATTTGCAGCCCTTTGCTGACCTCCCTCATCTCCTTGCGGGAATTTGACGCCAGGGATTTGCCGTTAAGCATAATCTGCCCCCCTGTCGGGGCCAGCAAATTTGCCAGCGCAAGCGCGGTGGTAGATTTTCCGCAACCCGATTCGCCGACAATCCCATAAGCGCTGCCACGCTTAACGTCGAATGAAACGCCATCGACGGCATAGACCTTGGCTTCCTTCCCCAGCAGGCCACCTTTTCTCAGGGTGAAATGCACCGTCAGGTCACGCACTTCCAGCAATGTTTGCGACTGCGTCATGCCACGCCCTCCTGGGTTGCAGGCTGCGGCTCGGTTGTGTCCGAGTTCAGCCAACAGGCCGCCTCCCAGTTGGGCCGTCCCAGCATCGGCGGGCGGTCGGTGTGGCATTTATCCATGACGTACGGGCAACGAGGCGCAAAGGCGCAACCGCGGCCAAGTTCGCTTAATGGCGGGACAACACCAGGAATTTCCGGCAGCGGCTCGGACTCCGAGAACTTTGCGGGATCGTGTTCCACGTTCAAAACGCAGGCCAGCAACCCTTTCGTGTAAGGGTGAATAGGATTCAACAACACGCGCTCAACTGTGCCCTCTTCGATTTTTCTTCCGGCATACATCACCATTACCCTGTCTGCCAGTTCGGCTACAGCGCCCATGTTGTGCGTGATCAGGATGATGGCCGTGTTGTATTGCTTGCGCAGGTCCAGCAACAGATCAAAGATTTGCGCCTGCACCGTGACATCCAGCGCTGTGGTGGGCTCGTCGGCGATCAGCACCTTGGGCCGACAGGCCAGTGCCATGGCGATCATGGCGCGCTGTCGCATGCCGCCCGAAAGCTCATGCGGATATTGGCCCAAGCGACGTTCGGGCTCGGGGATGCGAACCGACTTGATCAGTTCAATCGCTTTATTGCGCGCCTGCTTGGCACTGACCTTTTCATGCCTGACGATGGTCTCGATGATTTGCTGTCCGATAGTGAAGACCGGATTCAGCGCCGTCATCGGCTCCTGGAAAATCATGGCAATGTCATTGCCGCGCACATCCTGCATTTGCGAGTCGCTCAAATCCAGCAGATTTTTCCCTTCCAGAGCTATCGTGCCTTTGGTGATACGACCGGGCGGGGAAGGAATAAGGCGTAGAACGGCGAGACTGGTCATACTTTTTCCGCATCCCGACTCCCCTACGATCCCCAGAATTTCGCCGGGGGCCAGATGCAGGTTCACGTGATCCAGCACACGCACCGGATTTTTACTGCTGCCGAACTCCACGCATAAGTCTTTCACTTCCAGTAAATTTTCAGCCATGGCTGCTCCTAGCGCTGCCGCAGTTTAGGGTTGAGCGCATCATTGAGGCCGTCGCCCAGCAGGCTCAAGGACAGTACCGTCAAGAATATCGCTGCGCCTGGGTAAATGACCGACCACCAGGCATCAAAAATATAGTCGCGCGACGATCCGATCATGTAGCCCCAACTGGCCACATCGGGGTCCGACAAGCCCAGGAACGACAGGCCGGATTCGAATAGGATGGCCGTACCCACAGTCAGCGCCGTTGCCACAATTAACGGAGGCGACGCGTTGGGCAGCAACACCCGGAACATGATGTTCAAATTACTGCTGCCAATGGAATATTCGGCCCGGATGAACTCCCGCTCTTTCAGTTTCAGAAATTCCGCACGCGTCAGGCGCGCCAGCGGCGGCCAGCTGACCAACCCGATAACAAGAATAACGTTCCAGATTTTTGCCCCGAATACGGCTACCAGCACCATAGCCAGCAAGATAGGCGGCAATACCTGAAAGAACTCGGTCAGGCGCATCAAAATGTTGTCGATGCGCCCTCCAAAAAAGCCGGCAACCGCGCCGATAAGGAAAAGCCCAAGAATGACTGTAGTCAGCGTTGCGGCCAGGCTGATTATCAGCGTTGTACCCGCACCATGCAAAATCCCCGCCAACACGTCCCGGCCGAGATAATCCGCGCCCATGGGCAGGGCAAGCGAAGGCGCCTCCAGGGGAGCTGCAACAATATCCATGGCGCTTACCGGATACAGCATTTCGCCGAACAGGCCTGCCAAAGCAATGATGATGAGCATGACAGCGCCTGCGACCGCGCCTTTATTTGCCAGAAATAACTTCCATCCCGAGTTCATTGCCTCACCCTCCCATTTTGATGCGAGGATCCAGCACGCTATACAGCCAATCCACCAGCACGTTCACGACCACGACAAGCACACTGGAAATCAGCAACAGCCCCAGCATGAGCGGAAAATCACGATTCAATACCGCATCAAACGCCAGGCGCCCAAGGCCAGGCCAGTTGAAGACGGTTTCCACCAGGACCGCGCCCGCCACCGCATGCGAGAACTGCAGGCCGGCCAGCGTCACCACAGGCAAGACAGCATTCTTGAGCGCGTGCTTGTAGACGACGGCGCGTTCCCGCAAACCCTTGGCCCTAGCGGTTCGCACATAATCAGAACCAAGAACATCCAGCATGGTGGCCCGCGCCTGGCGACTGTACTGAGCCAAATAAACCATACTCAGTGAAATGACGGGCAAAATCAGGTGATGCCCCACCTGCCAGACGGCGTCCCAACCGGTGGGCTGCTCGCCGATGTTGTACATGCCCGAAGCGGGAAAAATCGGAAACCAATAAGCAAAAACAATCAACAACACCATACCGCTCCAGAATACGGGAGCAGCAAAGCCAACCAGAGAAAACAAGGTAACGCCGAAATTGAATATGCCGCGGGGCCTGTAGGCGGACAGTACGCCAAGCAGCGTACCCAGCACAACAGCAATAAACATGGCTGGCAAGACTAATATCAGCGTATTCGGAAGACGTTCCAATATCAGCTGGGATACCGACTCATTGTAAAAAAGCGATTGCCCAAGATTGCCTTGCGCGACGTTGGTGACGTATATGATCATCTGCGCAAACAGGCTTTTATCCAGGCCCAGCTCTTTTCGGATGCCTTCGACCTGATCCGCTGTCGCCCCGCCGGCCTGCATTGCCAGTACATCAGCGATGTCTCCGGGCGCAGCCGATAACAGAAAGAAATTCAAGACTACGACCGCAATAATCATGGCGATTCCGCTCATGACCCGGCGAGAAATAAAACTTAATGAACCCATAAGTTGCTCGCATATCCTTCTGCACCGATAAAGCATGCAGAGAAAAAACTGCCCGCCCAAGTAACTCATTGCTACTTGCGCAGGCGAAGGAAGAAGTCCCGCTGATCAATTCAAATCCAGGAAAACATCATGGCATTTAATTTTGCTGAATTAAATACACGTTTACCACTATAAAATGGACCGTTACGTCTCGTTATTTGCTTATTTCATTAACCCAGCCTTCCATTTTCTGTAACCCCTGGTGCTGGCTCGCGCGGCCGCGAAAACGTATCATGCATGTACCAGACATCGTCCAAACGGGAGCTTGCAATGAACGACCCATTCACGATTTCAGCCCTTTTCCACGCAATGCGACCGCCGACAAGCCTACGTGCAGATCAATCGGCTTTACCCCAACCTCCTCGCGTGCAGGGCGCAGGCAGTCTGACCAGCGCCTTTCCTGTCACGGCCTTTGCAACAGCGTCGATCGGTCGAGCGGCACAAGCCTTGGCTGGCTATGTCGGCGCAAGATTCGGTCAGCAACCCGCGGTTTCCGTGGATCGACGCCTGGCCTCTTTCTGGTTCGGCACAAGCTTAAGGGCCGAGGACTGGCAAGTGCCTGATGTCAGGGACCCAGTCACTGGCGACTATCGAACCCGTGACGGCTGGATACGTTTGCACACCAATGCCCCGCACCACCAGGCGGCGGCACTGTCCGTCCTGAACGTCGGCGCCGACCATGAAAAAGTCGCCCAGGCGATCGCCGCTTGGCAGGCCAACGATCTTGAAGAAGCGATCATCCAGGCGGGAGGCTGCGCCGCAATGATGCGTTCACTACAGGAATGGGCTCAGCATCCCCAAGGCAAATCCGTCAAGGCCGAGCCCCTGTTCCATTTTGAAGAAGGCCGTCCAGGCTCGGTGGGGGGTAATCTGGCGACAGCCGAGCGCCCTTTGGCGGGCATCAAGGTGCTGGACATGACGCGCGTGTTGGCGGGCCCGGTTTCAACGCGATTTCTTGCGGGATATGGCGCACAGGTGCTACGCATCGACCCGCCGTTCTGGACAGAGCCGGGCATGGTCCCTGAAGTAACGTTAGGCAAGCGCTGCGCGATGCTGGACTTCCGGGAAGCGCAGCAACTTGAACAGGCAAGAGTACTGCTCGCCCAGGCCGATGTCTTTGTGCATGGCTACCGTTCCGATGTACTGGACCGCCTCGGATTAGGGGCGCAAGCCAGGCAAGTCATTCGTCCGGGCCTGATTGACGTCTGTCTTGACGCCTACGGGTGGACCGGGCCCTGGAACAAGCGGCGCGGCTTCGATAGCCTGGTGCAAATGAGCAATGGCATCGCCTGGGCCGGCATGCAGCATTTTGGCGCTGACAAACCCACCCCGCTACCGGTACAGGCCCTGGATCAGGCTAGCGGTTACTTGATGGCCGCTGCCGCACTTCAAGGCTTAACGCAACGCCTGCACTCTGCCACAGGCTCTATATACCGCCTTTCTCTGGCACGCACGGGCGAGTTGCTGGTATCGCAAAGCCATGATGAAACAGGTACGCCGGGCAACCACGGCTCGCAGGAGAAACTCGAACCCGAAACGCCGGCAGACTATGCGACCGAAACAGAGCACACCGACTGGGGTCCCGCGAAACGACTCAAGCCGCCCTGCAAGGTCGAGGGCGTTCCCATGAAATGGGACTATCCCGCCAATGCCTTGCGCAGCAGCCTTGCACAATGGGAAACGCCAAGGCATTAAGGCTATGCCCTGGCGTTACCCCATGAACCGCGTCACATGGCTATTTTTTTTCTCCGTTTCAAATAGCGTAAGAACGGTGGCAAGAAGACGATGATGAGGGAAACCGCCCACAGCCCTTTCGATATATTGCTATCAAACAGGACATGCAAGGCGCCGTCGGTCATGGACAAGGCCCGGCGCAGGTTCTGCTCCATCATGTCGCCCAGCACTACCCCCAGCACCAAAGGCGCCATGGGAACATCGGCCTTGCGCAGCAAATAGCCCAAGCCGCCAACGCCGGCCACCATCAATAAGTCGAATGTGCCCGCATTGATGGCATATACCCCTATATAACTGACAGCCAGAATACCTGGCACCATCAGCCAGCCCGGGACGGACAAGACTTTGGAGAATATGCGCACCATAGGCACGTTCATAACGAACAACATCACGTTGGCGATAAACAGCGATGCAATCAAACCCCAAACCAGTTCGGGCTTGGTCTCGAATAACACCGGGCCAGGTGTAATGTTGTACAGCGTCAATGCACCCATCATCACCGCGGTGGTGCCGGATCCCGGCACGCCCAGCGTCAGCATAGGCACGAATGATCCAATAGCCGAGGATGTGGCAGCCGCTTCCGGCGCAACCAGCCCGCGCAAGTCGCCACGGCCAAACTTGGCATTCGGATCTTTGGCTTCGCAGATACGTTTTTCGTTCGAGTAGGCCACAGCGGCGGCCACACTGGCGCCGGCGCCGGGCAATACACCCACTCCGAAGCCCAACAGGGCACTGCGCACAACGCTCCACCAGGTGTAAGCCATTTCTTTCAGATTGAAGATCTTGCGTCCGCTGGACTCAACCTCGACCGAATGCCCCGCCATGACTTTCTCGAGCATTTCCAGCAGCTCTGAAACAGCGAATAAGGCAATGACCACCACCACGAACTGAATGCCATCGAACAGGTGCACTGAATCGAAGGTGTAGCGGTAGACCCCGGAATTGGAATCTACCCCCACCGTGGCGATTGCCAGCCCCAGCATAGCGGCCAATACGCCCTTGACAGGTTTGTCGCCCAATAAGCTGGTCAGGCAGCAGAAAGCGAACACCATCAAGACGAAATATTCCGCCGGCCCGAACGCAAGCGCCCATTTGGCCAATAGCGGCGCAAGCAAAATGATGCCGCATACGGATACCAGAGAGCCGAAAAATGCCGACCACGCCGATAGCGACAACGCAACGTTGGCCAAGCCTTGTCTAGCCAATGGATAGCCATCAAGCGTTGTCATGATGGCGCTGGCTTCGCCTGGCACGTTGATAAGTATGGACGTGATGCGCCCGCCGTATTCGGCGCCGACATACACCGCAGCCAATAGAATCAGCGCCGTTTCCGGCGGCAGGTTCATGGCGAAGGCAATGGGAATCAGCATGGCCACGCCATTGATGGGTCCCAGGCCCGGCAACACGCCTACCAGCGTACCGAAGAACGAACCGATGGCGGCGACCAACAGATTAGTCCAGGAAAACGCCACGCCAAAGCCCATGCTCAGATGGGCCAGGATATCGCTCATAGCAGGCCTCCCAGAAGACCCAGCGGCAAGACCACGTCCAGCACCCGGTCAAACAAAATGAAAAAGAACACGCTCATCACTGCTCCGCCCAAAGCTATCTTGGACCATGCCCCGCCAAACAGACGGCCGACCAATATGGTCATGGCCGTCGTCGCGATGATGAAGCCAAGTTGCTCGAAGAAAAAAGCATAAGCGAAGCAATAAACCACCATGGCGGCAATGCGCAAATTGGCACCGGGCGGGTTGGAGTGAGCCTGGTGTTTGCCTTTAAATGCCAGCCATAAGCCGCACAGGGCAATAATCGATGCCAACAGCATAGGAAAAGCGCGGGGGCCTACAGGCTCGTAAGAAAACGGAGCCTGTATTCCCCAACCGAATCCCGCCATCAATGCCGCAAAAATCAGGGCGGCTACACCTAGGATGCGATCATTCATGGTTTTACTTTTTAATCAGGCCAAATGAATTTGCCAGCTCGGTGTACGCTTTAACACGCTCTTTCACGTAAGCATCCAGCTCGGAACCGGTTTTATTGAAGGGAAACAGCCCTTGCTTGGCTTGCAGCGCCGCGAATTCAGGGCTTTCCTGGGTTTTCTTGAAAGCTTCGACCCACCAGTCGTACTGCTCGTCGGAGACCTTCGGGCCCACATAGAAACCTCGAATAATGGGCCAATTGATATCGAACCCCTGCTCTTTGGCTGTTGGAACGCTGGACAGCTTGCCCGGCAGGCGCTCGTCGTTGAAGACCGCCAACACGCGAATCGGCGCACCGCCTTCCAGCATGGTGAATGCCTCGGCAGCATCGCCCATGTAGGCCTGGATATGGCCGCCGCGCAAAGCGGTAATCGCTTCGCCGCCGCCCTCAAAGGCCACGAAACGCATTTTCTTGTAATCGACATCGGCAGCCTTGGCTGTCAATGCGGCTTTCATCCAGTCCTGGCTACCTACTGTACCGCCCGCACCGAGCACGATTTTGCTGGGATCGGCCTTGAAGGCTGCCATCAATTCTTTCAAGTCTTTGTAGGGTGCGTCATCGCGCACAACCGCAACACCGTAATCGGTACCGACAGCGGCCAACCAGCGTACATCGTCGGCGCCATACTTACCGAACTTGCCCTGCGCGAGGTTCAACAATGAGCCACCCGAAAAAGCCACTATCGAACTGCCATCGGCAGGCTTTTGCGCTACAACGTGGTTATAGGCAACCGCGCCGATGCCGCCAGGCATGTACACAATGCGCATGGCTTCTTTAAGCTGCCCCGCAGCCTTCAGGCCTTCCTGCGCCAGGCGGCAGGTCAGGTCAAAACCGCCGCCGGGCTGTGCCGGCGCGATGCATTGCGGCCGGCGAGGCTCTTCAGCAGCCGTCGCAACCGATACCGACGCCAGCGACACGCCGCCCAGCACCAACCCCGCCAATAGCGTGGACATAAAAGATTTTTTCATTCTTGCCTCCGAGTAAGAATCGACATAAGACGTTGCCCGTATTTTTATATTTGAACGAGCGCAGGCCACACCGTATAAAACTTATCCTTTCGGAAGGCTTTCAATTTGAGGCTGTTTGCCAGAAAAGCCCTTTTAGGCCCGCAAATTACGGGTAAACACTAAGATCGCGCGGCAACCTGGCCGATCAGATTCCAACAGAAACTGCCCGCGATGCTGCTGCATGATGGTCTGGACAATGGCCAGCCCCAACCCGGCGCCTGTCGTGTTCTTGCCGGCTCGTCCGCGCCGAAAGCGCACACCCGCCTTTTCAATATCGGCCGGCGACATCCCCGGCCCGTTGTCCTCGACAATCAGGCGGGCATCGTCAGCGTGACTTTCAATAATGACAGTGATGACACCGCCCGGCGGCGTGTAGCGTACGGCATTGTCGACTAAGTTAACTACCGCTTCGCGCAACAGCCATTCCTGGCCCCATACATACACCGGCTCATCGAGGCCGGCCATGCCATAATCCAGGCGCTTGGCGCGTGCCACAGGACGGATGTCCTTGAGCACGTCCCTGCCCAGCGCAACCAGATCGACACGCTCGAGCCCTTCGCCGGTATCGAATAACGACTTCTCTTTGGCTCGCGCCAGCGACAACATCTGGTTAGTGGTGCGCACGCCGCGATCCAGGCCCTCCTGCATGGCTTTCAGGGCCGATCTGATTTCTTGCAAATCCGTTTCACGCAAGGCATAACCTAGTTGAGCACGCAATACAGTCAGCGGTGTACGCAGTTGGTGGGAGGCATCGTCCAGGAACTGATGCTGCCGCCGTGCTTGTTGTTCGTAACGTTCCATATGAGCATTGATGGCCGCAACCAACGGTTGCACTTCGGCAGGAATATCCTTGGCCTCGATCGGACGCAGATCGTCGTGATGGCGTCCGTCGAGTTCCTCGCGCAAGCGGGTTAGCGGCCTTACCGCGAACAACACCCCGAAGACTACGATCAAAACCACCAGCGCAACGAAGGCCAGGTCGCGCACCAGTGAACGCAATAACATGGACTGGATGAAGACCTCGCGGGTATCGATATCTTCGCCGACCAGGACAATGACACGGCCACCCACGTTGTTATAAAGCGGCGGGTCCATCACCCTTGCCAGCGCCGCGATACGTATGGTTTCGCCCAGATAATCGGCTGTATAGAATCTTGGCACCCCGGATACCAAGTCGCGATCAGGCAAAGGCAGTTGCTGATTCCCGATGTCTGCCAGACCGTCCTCGGTCATGACTCGGTAATACACATTCTCGTTGGCGGTCAGCTCGAAGAACTCGAGCATGACATAGGGCAACTCTATCGATAAACCGCCACTGGCTGTCGATATTTGGTGGTCGATGGCCCGCAATGCACCCGATAACGACCTATCGTAGGCAATGTTGATCTGGGCCCGCAGCATATGGCTGGATAGCCAGAAGGCAATCATCAAAAAGATGACCAGTGCGGGAACCAAAGACCAGAGCAGCACCGACTTTAGGCTGCCCGACCCCGCGCGCAGCCGTTTAAGCCGCATTCGCAAGTTCCAGACAGTAGCCCATGCCGCGCAAGGTTTCCACCTGCGTGCCCGTATTGACCAGCTTCTTGCGTAGCCGATGGATCAGAACCTCGACCGCCTCCAGATTGATTTCCTTGTCGTCAGAACTGATGCGATCCAGTATTTGCTGCTTGGAAACAGGTTCCCCGCTTTTCTGAATAAGCACCTTGAGGACGGCAAACTCGCGAGGGGACAAAGACAGATTCTGGCCATTGACGATGAAGCGCTGAGCACCGGTATCGAGAGTCAGTGCACCCAAAGACAATCGAGGATGCCCTCGCCCACGGCTGCGGCGGATCAATGCCATCAAGCGCGCCTCGAGCTCTTCTATAACGAATGGCTTACGCACGAAGTCGTCGGCGCCTTCATGCAGGGTGTCAATACGTTCGGCCAGCGAGTCGCGGGCCGTCAGTACTAAAACCGGGGTGCGGTCATCGCGCGCGCGCAAGCGCATAAGAAACGTATGGCCGTCCATACCTGGAAGACCCAGATCCAGGACAATGGCGTCAAACTCTTCTACCGCGAGGCGGCGCTCGGCCAGCTCGCCATCGTCGGCCCAATCAACGACGAATCCGCCGTGACGCGCCAACCCTCGAGATAGCCAATGGGCCAGCTCGCTCTCATCTTCAACCAAAAGTATGCGCATACACTCATATACCCTAGACCAGGAATGCAGTGTAATCTGGAATATGGGCTATACGCCATGGCTGGCGCTGGCCGTGACCTGCGGTAAAGCGCCAGCCAGTCAACTATGAACCGACTTTGCAGTCCTTAGCCAAAATATTGCTTACTGCCGCGTTTTGGCCGTTAACGACCTGCGTACTTTCTTGAGTGAACATGTTGCCATTCACCGTATCTACATTTTCCAAGGTGAATTTGTCTGTGGTCCAGGCATAGCCGTTGCCTTTGAAGGTATTGCCTGTCATGTCGGTATTGCTGGACGTCGTGCGGGTCAGGTCGACCGCCGTGTTGTTGTATACGACTTTAGCAGCCAGCGGCTCGCCGCCCTGGAAGGTATATTGCACACTTAAGGGCTGTTCGCCACTTGCACCGCAACGGTACTCTACCGTTTTTTGCGACAACTCCTGAGCGTCTTTAGGTGTGCCGCAGGCAGCCAAGGCCCCACACAGAACCACACCGCTTAGTGCTATTAATTTACGCTTCATGGATGTTCCTTTAAAGTTCCAGGCATACTGCCTGCTCTCAAACTTTTATAACATCGGCCCAGGGCATGCCATGTAAGCGCGCGTATCGAATTGGCGCTGACTACAACGACGTTTTATGCGCTAATACAAAAATGACACCCTTTATTTCAAGCAAAAATGCCGTGCGCCTTGCCGCTGCCATGTATGCCGTACTTTGGCTGGCGCTGGCTATCCATCCATTTAGCCGGGCCGACTGGGCACTGGAAAATGTACTGGTGCTCGCGCTATTGGGCCTGCTGTTCGGGGTACGCCGCTGGTTTCGCTTCTCGAACGCTTCGCTGCTGCTGATATTGCTATTCCTGGCGCTGCATACCATTGGATCTCATTACACTTACGCACAAGTGCCTTACGACAAATGGTGGCAATCGCTGACCGGCCATACGCTAAACAGCGTACTCGGTTGGGAGCGCAACAATTATGATCGCGTGGTGCACTTTTCGTATGGCCTGCTGCTGGCTTATCCCATCCGCGAATTCTTCTTGCGCATTGTCGAAGTCCGCGGCTTCTGGGCCTATTTCCTGCCGCTCGACTTTACCTTGAGCACGTCGGCGCTGTATGAGTTAATTGAATGGGCGGCTGCCACACTATTTGGCGGAGACCTCGGCATAAACTACCTTGGCACTCAGGGCGACATCTGGGATGCGCATAAAGACATGGGCCTTGCCGCGCTGGGCGCGCTAGCCGCCATATTGATCACTGCCGCACTGAATAAATGGCTAGAACGCGATATAGCCTGGGAATGGTCGCAGAAAATGAAAAAGCAGTAAATTCGCTTCGCGCCCACCCCCAACGACTACCCTCACGCACGTGTCCATGCACCTAGCAGTTCGATTGCGGGCAGCGGGCCGACCGGCCCGGCGCGCCACTCCGGCTCTTCAGCCGTCAAACCGCCGGGCGCAGGCAGCCACACCACGCTTGCAACCCAGCCTCCCTCAAGCTGATACGACCTCGCCCGCCAGGCACCCGCTGGTGCGCGTAGGGCGGGGGGCTGGCCATGGCTGACACTCAACCCGTAACGGCGAAGGTCTGCAGGAAAAGACAGGGAGCATGCCTTGATGAAGGCTTCTTTCAAGGTCCAAAGCATATAGAAGTGCATCAATCGCGCACTATCGTCGGGCTGGCTATGCAACCACGCAACCTCGTCATGGCTGCAGGCCCATTCCGCCAAGGCAAGAACACGTCGCGGCCGTATCTTTTCCAGGTCTACCCCTATACGCCACCCGGATCGGCTCTGCGCCAGCAAAGCATGGCCCCCGCTATGGCTAAGTGACTCAATGCTTTCCGACATGACTTGCTCACGACAGGCATGTAGCAAAACTCGGCTGACTTGCCAATCACGCTGCGCTTTTGGAGTACGTACTTTTTCGGCGCGCAGTGCGTCCTTGGCTGATAAATCAGTCAAGCGATACTGCTGAGCCGCGTCGGGGCCGGCCCACGTTAAACGCAGCCCCGATAAAAGCGCCGCATTGTTCATAAATCGAAACAAATCATCAGTAACAAAAAGTTATTCATATGACTAGGCCAAGTATAATCGCGCCCTATGGTGACATTCTCGATCGGACAATGGCGGGCGTGGGCGCCGGAAATGCGCAACGCCGAAAGCTGGATGCAATGGGCTAACCAGCCCTATTGTCCAATATCTGGCCACGAATCGCCCTCATTGGAGTTTTTGACTCCCATGCAACGACGCCGTCTAAGCCCTATGGCGCGGATGGTGTTCGACTGTGCCTGGCCGCTGGCAGACAATCAGCCGCCCATGCCGCTCGTATTTGCATCACAGCATGGCGAAACTACGCGCAGCTTCTCATTACTGCAAGCGATGGGCCGCAATGAAGGTCTCTCGCCCACCTCCTTCGGACTGTCAGTACATAACGCCATCGCTGGCATGTGGTCGATAGTGCGCGGAGACAAAACGGAATCCATCGCCCTATCAGTCAATTCTGATGGCCTGGAACATGCCTTCCTGGAGGCCGCATTCCTTTTGCGCCGGGGTGCGCGCTCGGCACTGGTGGTGCTGGCGGAAGAACGCCCTCCACCCGCGTATCAGCCCTGGATCGACGACGTGCCTTTTTCCTATGCTGTCGCTTTTCGTATCGAGCGCGGCATGCAATGGCGCTTAGAGCGACACCAGGACGAGCCGAAAGAGCCTCAGCTTTGGCCCAATTCGCTGAATTTCGTACAGCATTTATGCCTCGGCTCGACGTCTGTACACAACACAGGCGGAGATCGCCATTGGCTCTGGACACGTTATTCATGAGCTTGCGCCCCTCTCGCCAGGATGCGTGGTACTGGCGGCTAATCGCTACAGGCATGGCGTTTACCTTGTTCGGGCTAGGCGGGGTCTTGCTGCGTGTCATCGTGTTCCCACTGCAAAGCTTATGGCCGTCCGACGCGGGTACCCGGAGGCGCCGCGCTCGGGCAACGATCCACTGGGCCTTCCGGCAATTCGTACGCTTCATGGTGCGAACAGGTATCCTGCGCATTCAGGTTATCAACGGCGACCGGCTGGGCACGCCTGGGCAAATGATTATCGCCAATCACCCCTCGCTGCTCGATGTAGTATTTCTTATTGCCCAAGTTAGCGATGCGAACTGCATCGTCAAGCACAGTTTGGCTAACAACCGGTTTACACGAGGTGCCGTGCGTAGCGCCGGCTATGTGACTAACGACGAAAGTTTCGATATGTTCGACCGCGCGGCCCAGGCCCTGCGCGACGGGGAGACACTCATTGTTTTTCCCGAAGGCACTCGCACACCGCCTGACAACATGCCACAGTTCCACCGCGGTGCCTGCGCCATTGCATTACGCGGTGCACAAACCATTACTCCCGTTGTGATTCACATGAGTCCGCGCAGCCTGAGTAAGGGAGAACCTTGGTACCGCATACCCTATCGACGTATGAACTACAAAATAGATGTGGGAGAGCCGTTAAACCCCGCACGATGGGCAAGCCAGTATCCACAACCCATTGCGGGACGAAAAATGAATGACTACCTGCATCACTATTTCGAACAGGAATTGAAAAATGAACCAACTGGAACTTGAAATCAAGGCGCTAATCATAGAAACGCTAGCCCTTGAAGACATCGGCCCAGACGATATCGATCGAACCGGCAATTTGTTCGGCGATGGCTTGGGCCTGGATTCCGTGGACGCCCTTGAACTTGGGCTGGCTCTGAAAAAAAGCTATGGTATCAGTGTCGATGCCGAAACTCGCAACATGCAGCACCACTTCGCAACTGTTGCCAACCTGGCCAAATTCGTCGCAGCGCAGCGCGACTTGGCCTGATAGCTGGAGAAAATCATGCAAAGTCGCGAGGAAATTTTTAGCGGGCTGCGCGATGCGCTCGTTGAATTATTTGAACTGGAAACCGAACGCATCACTCCCGATGCAAATCTATATACGGATCTTGAAATCGACAGCATTGACGCCATCGACCTGATCGACCACATTAAACGCCAGACTGGACGCAAGCTGGCCGCCGAAGACTTCCGCACCGTGCGTACCGTGCAGGATGTGGTCGAAGCGATCTGGCGCAAGCAAGACGGCACCGCATGAGGCGTAGCGTAGCCGCTGCCCTGCTGATAGCGGGCATCGCTTACCCCTTTGCCGTTTATTTCAGCCTGGAGCATCTGCGCACAGCTTGGCTGGCCTTGCCTCTCGCGCTGCTGTGGCTCGCACGGACCATCTGGATACCTGCCAGCCAGCCGGGAGGACGTACCCTGCCCGCGATTGCCGTCGTTTTCTGTGCTGTTATCGCCATAGTCGACTCCGCCGCCTGGTTACGCGCCTATCCGGTACTGATCAATGCCTTGTTGCTTGCCGTATTCGGCGCCAGTCTTCGTCGCGGCCCGCCGATAATCGAACGCATCGCGCGCTTGCGGCATCCCGACCTCCCTCCCGAAGGCATCCGTTATACACGCCGCGTAACCCAAGTCTGGGCGGGCTTCTTCCTAATCAATGGCACCATCGCGGCGGCACTTGCGCTATGGGGACCCTGGCACTGGTGGACGGCATACAACGGCGGCATCAGCTACGCCATGATGGGCCTGCTGATGGTGGGTGAGTGGTTCGTCCGACCATCAGCAGCACAACACCCGCCGCCCCAATGAGCTGGATTCCTTTGCAGCATTTGCTGCTTGCCCCACTAGTGCACAGAACGGTCGCCGTCGCACCCGACATGGACCACGCCCATTTTTCGAAGCGCTGCCTGGCCACCGCCGGCGCCCTGCAGATGCGCTCAGTACGGCGCGCAGGGCTATGGTTCGACGATGCGGCAGAGCTGGGCATTGCCTTGTTAGCCTGCTGGCGCGCAGGCGTTACCGCCGTATTGCCCGGCGATGCCCAGCGGCATACGATTGCCATGCTTGATCCCGATATCGACCTGTGGCTAAGCAATACGCAGTCGCCCGCCCTGCCCGAGGGGCGCACCCTGCGCCTTTCCGACTTGGACAGTCATGCTCCCTTGGCCGCCGCAGCACTGGATCCGGAAGCCGGCGCCATAGAGCTATGCACCTCGGGATCCAGCGGTCTTCCCAAGCGCATCACCAAAAGCTGGGATCAGTTATGCCATGAAGTGGAGGCGCTAGAGCATCAATGGAACTGGGCCGGCAGCGTCGCCTGCGTGATGGGCAGCGTAAGCCCACAACATATGTATGGCTTGCCATTCAGGGTATTGTGGCCCTTATGCGCCGGACGAAGCATCGGTCGCACGCAATTGGTTTATCCGGAAGATCTGCAAGCAGCCAGCTTACAGCACGAACGTGTGGTCTGGATCGCAAGCCCCGCACTGCTGCGCCGCTTGAGCGATAGCCTTCAATGGCAAAGTCTGGCCCGCGGCATTGTGCAAATATTCTCATCCGGCGGGCCGCTACCCACCGATTTATTCGACACGCTGCATGACCGCCTGAACTGTATTCCAACCGAAATATACGGCAGTTCCGAGACGGGAGCGATAGCCTGGCGCCAAAGCAATAGCTGTTGGCAGCCGCTGCCCAGGGCCACGATCAGCACATCGCCAAACGGTGCCTTAACCGTGCAATCGCCCTGGATTGCTCTCGTAGACGAACAAACCGACGATGCCGCCCAATTGGAGGACGGTGGTTTTACCTTGCTTGGCCGACTGGACCGCATCGTCAAGATCGAAGAAAAACGCATCTCGCTACCCATGATAGAAGCGGCCCTGGCCAGCCATCCATACATCGCAGAAGCCCGCGTGGGCCGCGCCACGGGTATGCCACGCCTCACGGCATTGGCCGCATTAAGCGCACAAGGGCGGCATCAACTGCGCAACAGCGGTCGCATGACGTTGGTTCAGCACCTGCAAAAGCATTTATCCGATCGCTTCGAGCCCCTGGCCATCCCCAGGAATTGGCGCTTCTTGCTGCAAATTCCATGGAACACACAAAATAAATTACCTCAGCACGACTTTGACGTTGCGGCAGGGCCGCGTGCGGTGACCCCCATCATCCAGCCGCTGGAAACAGCTGGTCTCGTTGATGAGCGGCACTATGCAATCATCATTCCATTGGACTTGGCCCATTTCTCGGGGCATTTCTCGACTACGCCCATCGTGCCGGGCGTGACCTTGGTGGGCTGGGCCATGATGCTGGCCGTCCAAGATATGCTCCCTAATCTACGCTTTGGTGGTATGGAAGCGCTAAAGTTCCAGCACCTGTTGCGTCCAGGCGATAGCGCAGCATTAAAACTGCGCTGGGACAACGCAAAAAACAAACTGTATTTCGATTACAAACTCGCCGATGCGACTTGTGCATCGGGCCGTATTGTGGCGGCAAACTGACATGACCTACCGTGCGTGCGCTGTTATTCCTGTCTACAACCATGGCGCCACAGTCGGGGCTGTCGTAACACGCCTGCATGCTCAAGGCTTGCCCTGCATTCTGGTTGACGACGGCTCGGATTCCGACTGCGCTGCCGTCCTAAATGAACAAGCTGATTTGCGCGATGTATATTTGGTTCGAAGACAAGTCAACGGCGGCAAGGGCGCCGCAGTGGAAGACGGGCTGCGCAAAGCTCAGGCGCTGGGATATACCCACGCGTTACAAGTCGATGCCGACGGGCAGCACGCACTGGAAGATATCCCTGCCTTCCTGACTGCCTCTCAAGCGCATCCTCAGGCTGTGGTCTGCGGCGCACCCATCTATGGCAATGACATACCGCGCAGCCGCTACTACGGCCGCTGGCTTACGCATGTATGGGTATGGATAAATACGCTTTCGTTCGACATCCGCGATGCCATGTGCGGATTCCGCCTATATCCATTGGCCAGCGTCATCGCCGTATTCGACAGCGTCGATACAGGCAAACGCATGGACTTCGATATCGGCGTATTGGTGCATCTGCATTGGCGCGGCGTGCCTATGCACTGGATATCGACCCCTGTCATTTACCCCGAAAATGGCATCTCGCATTTCCAAGGACTGCGTGACAACTACCTGATCAGTCGCATGCATGCCAGGCTGTTTTTCGGCATGTTGCGGCGCGCCCCGTCATTGGTGTATCGGCGTCTACGCCGCAAAAGGCAACCATGATCCGGAAACCTTCACCGCAAAGCCACCATTGGGCCGATCAGCCCGAACGCGGCAATATCCGGCTGATGCGCTTTACCGCCTGGGCAGCCGGCAAGCTGGGCCGCCGCACCGTTGCCCCGGTAGTGTGGGCCATCGTCCTATACTTTTATCTTTTCGGCGGTCAAGCACGCCGTAGCATCGCTCAATATCAACATCGTCTGTGCTCAGCCTCAGCAAGCAACTCGCTGATTCCGGCCCGCTCTCCAGTTTACCGGCAGTTCCTGGCCTTTGCCGACGCCTTGCTCGACAAGCTGGACGCCTGGCAGGGAAAAATACAAATCCAGGACCTGGATATTATCGACGCAGACAAACTGCACGAACAAATGGGCGAAGGGCGCGGTCAGATCCTGGTCAGCGCGCACCTGGGAAATATGGAGGTCTGTCGCGCCCTGGCCGAACAGAAAACCAAGGTCGTGCTTAACATACTGGTTCACGACAAACACGCGGTACAGTTCAACCGCCTGCTGCAAGAAGCAGGCGCAAGCAATCTGCGCCTGTTGCAAGTCAGCGAGCTGAACACCGCTACGATGCTGCAACTTGGCGAACGCATAGAACAAGGCGAATGGCTGGCAATTGCCGGAGATCGTATCCCACTGCGCAGCCGGCGCACGGTAAATGTCGATTTCCTGCAAGAAACGGCCCCCTTGCCCCAAGGTCCATGGCTGCTGGCAGGCCTGTTGCGCTGCCCGGTAAACCTGATCTTCTGCACCAAACACAATGGCCGCTTTCGTGTAACGCTCGAGCGTCTGGCCGACACGGTTACGTGGACACACGCCACACGCACGCTGCAAATCCAGCACCATGCCCAAGCCTACGCGGATCGCCTGGCTGAGCATTGCCGCCAGGCACCACTGCAATGGTTCAACTTCTACCCCTTCTGGAGCCCGCATGCGTAAACGCGGTATACATGGCGTGAACATCGATATCCGAATTCCCTTTTTCGATGTCGATATGATGCATGTGGTCTGGCATGGCCACTATATAAAATACATCGAAGAAGCCCGCTGCGCACTCCTGGAATCAATGAGCTACGGATACGAAGCCATGCGTGACTCGGGATACGCCTGGCCGGTAATCGATCTGCAATTGCGCTATATGAACCCTGCCGTTTTCGGCCAGAACATTACCGTGCGGGCCGAGCTGGTAGAGTGGGAGCATCGATTGAAAATCCATTATCTGATCCTGGATACAGCCTCAGGCCAGCGCCTGACTCGTGCCAGCTCAGTGCAAGTCGCCGTGTCTATTGCGAATCGCGAAATGCAACTTGCCTCGCCAGACTGCCTGCTGCAGGCAGTGGCCAACCTCGCCATCGACCAAGTTACCTGACATGACGCCACGCGTGATCACAAGGCGAATCATCGCCGCAATAATACTGACTTCGCTGCCCTGGCTGGCTTGGGCGTTCGACGTCAAAGACTTGCAATCCCAGTTGCAATCCACCGCAGTAGTGCGTGGAGACTTTATCCAAGAAAAATTCCTGCGATCGCTGCCACAACCATTAATCAGCCGCGGTGCATTCACGCTGGCAACAGGACAGGGTTTACTGTGGCGGGCCCACAGTCCCATCAAGCTGGATATGCGTATTACGCCTCAAGGTGTTGCACGCCGTGGGCCAGACGGCTCGTGGCAGGCAGCGCCCGGGCACAGTGGCGGCAGCCGCGAAAGCAAGCTATTTCTGGCGGTGCTGGCAGGCGACACACAAGGCCTGAAAAACAATTTTGACATCGCCGTTTCGGGCGACAGCCACGCTTGGCAATTAACCTTAACGCCGCGATCCCCCCTGCTCCAGCAAATTTTCGAACGCATTCATATCACAGGCGGCGCACTGGTCGACAGCATAGAACTGTTCGAAACCCAAGGGGACCGCAGCGTACTGCATATGCTCAATACACAGCCATCAACGCAGCTGACCGATGAGGAACGGCGTGCCTTCGCCCACTGAGCGCTGGCTTCCCAGGATCTTCCTGGTGCTGCTGATGATGCTGGCTGTGGCGGTCGCATGGCAGTCTCGCAACGGCTTGCCCATCTCATCCAATCTTCTGGATTTGCTGCCACATACGCAAATGGATGCACTAACGGCACGCGCTGAAGAAAGAATCCAGGAACCCTTAAGCCAGCAGTTGGTGGCCCTGGCCGGCAATGCCGACCCGGCTGTCGCCGTACACGATGCCCAACTGATGGCAAGGCGCTGGCAGGAAAGCGGATTATTCTCCAGCGTCGATGTGTATGTAAAAGCGAATATTCCAGCCCTGCGCACACAATTGCTGGCGCTGCGGATATCTGCCCTACCCGCGGCCGATAGTGATCTCTTGCAACACGACCCTGTTGCTTTTGTTGCCCGGCGCGCCCGTGAAATCATGGATCCATTTTCATCCACCAGCCTGGTGCCCATGTCTCAAGACTGGCTTGGATTGGCAAAACGCACCGAAGCCGCCTTGGCGGCCACGGGCGGCACAGTTGCTTATGACTTGGCCAGCGATACGCTGCAGGCACAAGCGCTAGACAAGACATGGGTGCTGATCCGGGCGCAGACCAAGGGCGATGCCTTCGATCACACAACACCATTGCGCATCGGCGCAATGCTGGAAGCCGACCGCCATCAATTGCACACCGCGCAGACCGAACTGCTCGCCACGGGCGGCATGCTCTACGCCGCCGCAGCGCGCAAACAGGCCATGCAGGAAAGCGGCTGGATGGGCATGGGCTCGGTCATCGGCATACTGCTGGTCTTGCTGGCCACCCTGCGCCGGCCACGCGCCTTGCTTGGCCTCACTCCCGTCGCGGTAGGCATGTTGACGGGTTTCGTCGCTTGCGTGGCGATATTCGGATCCATTCATGTCTTGACGCTGGTAGTCGGCGCAAGTCTTATCGGCGTTGCAGTGGATTACCCCATGCACTGGCTGGGGAAAAGCTATGGCATGCCGCAATGGCAGGCCTGGCCTGCCCTGCGCCGGGTTCGCGCAGGCATGACGCTAAGCCTGGCCACGTCGCTGATCGGTTACCTGGCGCTGGCCTTGACCCCGTTTCCCGCCCTCACCCAGAGCGCCGTCTTTTCCGTAGCGGGACTGCTGGGTGCTTATGCCTGCACCGTATGTCTGTTGCCTGCGTGGTTCAAGGATTGGCGACCCGCTCCCTGCGCCATTCTGTTGCGCGGAGCCCAAGCCTTATTACGTATGCTTGAGAAAGCCACCGCGCAACGCATGCTGATCCGTCTAGGTTTCCTGGCTACAGCAGCAATATGCGCGGCCGGCATCGCGCGGGTAAACCTGCACGATGACTTGCGGCAATGGTTCTCACTGCCGCAGGCGTTGGCAAACGACGCGCAACAAATCGGCAAGATCACGGGCTTTACCCCCACCAGCCAGTTTTTCCTGGTACGCGCGCCCAACATAGACATGCTGCTTGAACGCCAGGAAAAATTGACTCTGCATCTGGATCAATTGATTCAAGGCGGCAAGCTGGACAGTTATGCCGCCTTAAGCCAACTGGCCGCCCCGTTATCCCGCCAGGACGAGCTACGCCATGCCTTGTCCCGATTAAGCGTAGACGACCATGCTCTCGAAGCCCTAAGCGCCTTGGGTATTCCCGAACATGACTTGAAAGCGCATCTGTCGCAGCTCGCTGCCACGCCAGCCACCACGCTTCCCACTGCGCTGGCCAGCTCAGTCGGCGAACGCTGGCGCCCACTATGGCTGGGCGAAGTCGATGGGGTTGTCGGCGGAATGATCACCCTGCAAGGCTTGCGCGATGTCCACCCCCTGCAAGCCATAGCAGATAGTGTTCCCGATACCACCTTGGTGGATCGTACCGGGGAGCTGAACACCATGTTCTCCGGCACCCGCATAGAGGCGGCCGAACTCAAGCTGGCATCCTACGTCCTGGCGGGCATGCTGCTATGGTTTTTTCTGGGACGCAGCGCCGCCTGGCGTATTCTGGCGGTGCCGCTGGCAGCAACAGTATGCAGCCTGGCACTGCTGGGATACCTGGGCCAGCCCCTTACTCTGTTCAGTCTTTTCGGCCTGCTATTGGTAACAGCCATCGGTGTCGACTATGCCATCTTTATGTATGAGCAAGTCGCCGGAGCGGCCGCCAGCCTTGTCGGCATAGCGCTGGGCGGTGCCACTACGCTGCTTTCATTCGGACTGCTGGCATTAAGCAGCACGCCGGCGGTTTCAAGCTTTGGGCTGGCAGTGACAGTGGGTGTGATGTTCTCGCTTTTATGGGCGCCGTGGGTGCGCACCTCACGACTTAATAAAGATAGCTATGCAACAACATGAAATAGTCGTTATTGGCGCAGGACCCGCCGGTGCAGTAGCCTCGACCCTACTCAAGCGCAAAGGACACAATGTACTGATGCTCGAACGCCAACAATTCCCCCGTTTTTCCATTGGGGAAAGCCTGCTGGCGCATTGCCTGGAATTTGTCGAAGAAGCTGGCATGATGGAAGCCGTGCATGCTGCTGGCTTCCAAGTCAAGAACGGTGCGGCCTTCGCCTGCGGCGATCTCTACACCGACTTTGATTTCCGCGACAAATTCACACCTGGGCCCGGCACCACCTTCCAGGTCGAACGCGCCAAGTTCGATCAAGTCCTGGCGAATGAGGCCGAGCGCCAGGGTGTAGAAGTGCGCTACCGCCAGGAGGTCGTAGCGGCGCGCTTTGACGGCACCCAGCCAGAGCTTGACGTACGCGATGCACAGGGTAATGAATACACTGTACAAAGCCATTTCGTATTGGATGCCAGCGGCTACGGCCGCGTCCTTGCACGCTTGTGCGACCTGGAGAAACCCAGTTCCCTCCCCCCGCGCAAAGCCATTTTCACTCATATCGAAGACCGTATCATCGATCCCGGTTTTGATCGCGAAAAAATCCTTATCACCGTCCATCCACAACAACGAGGCATCTGGTATTGGCTAATTCCTTTTTCGGGTGGCCGCTGCTCGATTGGCGTGGTGGGTAGCGAAACCTTATTCGGTGACCAATCCGGCGATCTGATGCAAACCTTGCGCACATTAATCGATGCCGCGCCCAACCTGAAACGTCTGCTGCCCAACGCCATATGGGACACCCCGGCCAATACCATAGGCGGTTATTCAGCTAACGTGAAATCCCTATATGGCCCAGGCTATGCTTTACTAGGCAATGCCGCAGAATTTCTGGACCCCGTTTTTTCGTCAGGTGTCACTATCGCATTGCGCTCGTCCAAGTTGGCTGCCGATGCTGTGCACCGGCAGCTTGGCGGCGAAACCGTGAACTGGCAAGCTGACTTCACCGACCCGCTGATGATAGGCGTGGAAACCTTCCGCGCCTATGTGCACGGCTGGTACGATGGCGTTTTTCAGGATGTGGTTTTCTATGAAAACGCTCAGCCCGACGTTCGCCGCATGATCAGTTCGATTCTGGCCGGTTATGCCTGGGATACCAGCAATCCGTTTGTCGCTGACCCGCAACGCCGATTGCGGGTACTCGGCGAACTCTGTAAACCCACAGCATTGACCGTATAACCATAAGCCGCCATGCAAATGCCTCGGTTCCATTGCTTACGACTGCCTGGCGCGCTGCTTATTGCAGCAAGCGCTTTTTTGGCGGGTTGCGCAAGCAAATCCATCTTGCCCGAGCACGTGCCCGAACTGGCGCTGCCGCGCAGTGTGCATGTGATCCAGCACGGCGCCGAAACACCGACGCAAGACGCCATGCTCGTAGCTCAGAAAGAGGCCGCCGGGGTATTACGCTGGTCTTTGTTCGATCCATTGGGCCTGCCTTTGGCCCGCCAGCTACTTCAAGATGGCCAATGGCGAAATGACGGCTTCCTTCCACCTAATCCAACGGCACGCGCCCTGTTTTCAGCATTGATCTTTGCCTGGACTCCTCAGGCAGCATTGGCAAATGCCTATCCTGCCGGATCATGGAGCCAGATACTCCTGCCAGACGGCAGCTATCAACGCCAGTTGCAGCAAAACGGCAGGACGCACTGGACCATCATTTGGCCATCCGGCACATCCCCGGATACATTCAATGTTTACGGCGTCGACGGCTTGCGGTGGCAGATATCGCCGCTCAAGGAGACGCCATGACCTACTGGCTGGGCACGCCGGGCATCGTCTGCGCCCTGGGCAGCAGTATCCTGGAAATCGATTCGGCTTTGCATACTGGCAGTACCACTGGCATGCGCAAGCTTGACGGTTGGGTCAATGGACGATCATTGACACTGGGCGCCTTCAGCGGTGCAACACCGCCACTGCCAGATGGGCTCGCAACGCAGCATGACAGCCGTAACAACCGTCTGTTGCTATTGGCAGGGCAGCAAATCGAGGCAACGCTGCGGACAGCTATCGCCCGCTACGGCGCGCACCGCGTCGCCATAGTCCTTGGCACCAGCACCTCGGGTGTCAATGACAACGCCGGCGCATTCAGCCACTTGGCTGAACAGGGCCATTGGCCGCAAGGGTACGACTATCGACGCCAGGTGCTATCGGCCCCAACCTCATTTCTTGCTGCATGGCTGGGCATTACCGGCCCGGCCTATACGCTGTCCACCGCATGCACCTCCAGTGCCCGCGCCCTGCTCTCGGCACGCAGTCTGCTCGATATGGACTTATGTGATGCAGTGATATGTGGCGGGGCCGACACCCTATGCCGCATGACGATCAACGGTTTCGCCAGCCTGGAAGCCATTTCTGACGACTTATGCAGCCCTTTCTCCGTGCATCGCCGCGGCATCAATATCGGCGAAGCCGCTGTGCTATTTCTAATGGAACGCAGCCCTGGCGAGGGGCCTGCAGCGACCTTCCTGGGCGGCGGCGCCAGTTCCGACGCCTGGCATATGTCGTCACCCGAGCCCCAAGGCGCAGGCGCCATCCAGGCGATGCAAGAAGCCCTGAGCGATGCAGGTCTGGATGCATCCGACATCAGCTGGGTGAGTCTTCACGGCACTGGCACAGAACACAACGACGCTATGGAAAGCCGCGCGATGAACACCGTTTTCAGCCGCGGGGTTCCGTGCGCCTCCACCAAGGCGCTGACCGGTCATGCTCTGGGCGCCGCCGGGGCCCTGGAGGCTGCACTGGCCTGGATCACCCTGACTCGCCCTGGCAATGATTCCCTGCCCCCGCATGTGTGGGACGCCTGCCCCGACCCTGCCTTGCCAATACTCGATTTCAGCACATCGGCACATCGCTTCTGCACGCGACAGCCCCGTATCGTCATGAGCAATTCATTTGCTTTCGGCGGTAATAACACCAGCTTGATCCTGGGAGCAAAGCCATGAATCTGCCACCAGTCGCCCAACTGATCCCACATTCCGGTAATGTCATACTCATCGATGAAATCGTTTCATTCGACAAAGATACGCTGGTGGCCCGAGCGCAAATAAAGCAATCAGGCCTATTTAACCAGGCCGATGGCAGCCTGCCCGCATGGCTAGGCCTGGAAATCATGGCCCAAGCCGTTGCCGCGTGGGCCGGTTGCACGGCCTTCAGCGCTGGCCAACCGGTCAAACTAGGCTTCTTGCTTGGTACCCGGCGCTACGATTGCCAGGTTCCAGCCTTTGTCGCTGGCTCCGACCTTACAATCAGCGTGGCCTGCTCTTTACAGGACGATGCGGGCATAGGCACATTCGACTGCCAATTACATCAAAGCGGGCATGTAGTGGCTAGCGCCCGCCTCAATGCTTATAGTCCACCAAATGTGGACGACTTCATTCAAGAGCCTCCTCCTAACGTATGAGCAACACTACTATTCTCGTTACCGGATCCAGTCGGGGCATAGGCCGCGCAATCTCGCTGGCGCTGGCTGATGCCGGCCACGATATTGTCCTGCATTGCCGCAATCGCCTGGAACAGGCCCTGGCAGTCCAGCTGGAAATCCAGGAAAAAGGCCGCGATGCGCGCGTGCTTTCCTTCGATATATCCGACCGCGATGCCTGCTCGCGCGTATTGAATGCCGACGTAGAAGCGCATGGCGCTTATTACGGCGTAGTGCTCAACGCCGGACTCAGCCGTGACGGCGCCTTTCCCGCGTTGACGGGCGACGATTGGGATCAGGTGCTGCGAACCAATCTGGACGGTTTCTACAATGTACTGCACCCCATCATGATGCCCATGATTCGCCGCAGGGCGCCCGGCCGTATCGTTTGCATGACATCGGTGTCCGGCCTGATAGGAAACCGCGGACAAGTCAATTACAGCGCCTCCAAGGCGGGCCTGATCGGGGCTGCCAAAGCGCTCGCAGTGGAACTTGCCAAACGACACATCACCGTCAATTGCGTCGCTCCCGGGCTCATAGAAACCGACATGATAGACAATGCCGTTCCTGTGGACGAAATATTGAAAGCCATACCAGCACAACGCATGGGCCAGCCTCACGAAGTCGCGGCTGCGGTGGCGTTTCTTATGTCCGAGAATGCCAGCTACATTACCCGTCAAGTGCTCGCTGTCAACGGAGGACTGTGTTGATGCATCGCGTCGTCGTAACAGGCATGGGCGGCATTAGCGCGCTGGGTAGCGATTGGCCCACCATCCAAGCCAATTTCCAGGCCGGGCATAACGCTGTCTGCACCATGCGGGAATGGGATAAGTACACCGAACTCAATACCAGGCTTGCCGCACCCATCAAAACCTTTACCGCCCCGTCGCACTGGACTCGCAAACAATTGCGCAGTATGGGCCGGGTATCGCAACTTGCAGTGCATGCGGCTGAAATCGCTTTGGAAGACGCTGGCTTGCTGGGCAATATCGACATCGCCGATGGGCGCATGGGCGTCGCCTGCGGCTCTTCCATAGGCAGCACGCCCGATGTTTGCGCGTTTGCGGACATGCTGCTCAATGGCGTAACCGATAGACTCAACGCCAACTCATATGTACGCATGATGCCTCATACAACAGCGGCAAATGTCGGTATCTTCTTCAACCTCAAGGGACGCATTATCCCCACGTCCAGCGCATGCACTTCGGGCAGCCAAGGAATAGGCTATGCCTTCGAGGCTATACGCTACGGCCGTCAAGCCATGATGCTCGCAGGCGGCGCTGAAGAGCTCTGTCCCAGCGAGGCCAGTGTGTTTGATGCGCTTTACGCCACAAGTCAAAAAAACGAGACGCCCGAGCTTACGCCGCGCCCTTATGACCGTATGCGCGACGGACTCGTCATCGGCGAAGGCGGCGGCATGCTCGTATTGGAGTCGCTGGAGCATGCGCAAGCCCGCGGAGCACGCATCCATGCAGAAATTGTCGGGTTCGGCAGTAATTCGGATGGTACGCATATTACCCGCCCCGAACCCGCCACCATGCGCATTGCCATGGAAATGGCCCTGGCCGACGCGGGACTGCCGCCATCAGCCATCGGCTATGTCAATGGGCACGGTACTGCCACTGAGCAAGGCGATATCGCCGAAACCCAGGCAACGCATGGCGTATTCGGATCGCGCATGACGATCAGTTCGCAGAAAAGCTACCTGGGCCATACGCTGGGGGCTTGCGGCGCGCTTGAGTCCTGGTTCAGCATCGAAATGCTCAATTCGGACTGGTATGCGCCCACCTTGAACCTGGTCGAGGTCGATCCGCTTTGTGGCGAGCTTGACTACCTGACCGGCAACGGCCGTGTGGCTTCGCATGAATATGCCATGAGCAATAATTTCGCCTTCGGGGGCGTCAACACTTCGTTGATTTTCCGCAGATGGCCATGACGCTTTCTTTCCAATCACCGGAGCTAGTCAATCGGCACATAACGGCACGCGGTAGGATCAGCCCGCAATCCCCAGTGGCAAAGCCGTTTTATACGATACCTGCTTCAGCGTAAAGCTGGAGCGGATCTTGTCGATGCCGGGTATGGAAGTCAACTGATCCAAGATGAAGCGCTCGAGCGCAGCGATATCGGCAACCGCCACCCGTATCAGGTAGTCGGAGTCGCCCGTCATTAAATAGCACTCCATGACTTCGTCATGCACAGTGATGCGTTGCTCGAAATTGGCCAAGGCCTGCTTGTCCTGCGACTTCAGACTGATGGAAATGAAGACATTCAAGCCCAGGCCCAGGGCAGCGGCATTCGCCAAGGCGACGTAGCGCACGATGATACCTGCGGCTTCCAATGCCTTGACTCGTGTCAGGCAAGGCGAAGGCGATAAATGCACGCGCTTGGCAAGTTCGACATTGCTCAGCGAGCCATCGCGCTGAAGCTCGTCCAAAATTCGCAGATCGGTTGCATCCAGCTTCATTATGTTGACTTATTAACTTTAACGGCATTTTATGCCGTCACAATGGATTATCACGCCTCATTTTAACAGCACATGCTTGCCGCTATCGTCCAGAATGACATTATCCCCGTCAGTCTGATTATCCAAGCGGAACACCTCTGTCATGAATGCACCGATATCGTCTCCAAGCCTGGCAGCTTATGCCGCCATCGACACCGACCCTCTGGAAACAGATGAATGGCGCGAAGCCTTTCATTCGTTGCTGAACGCCGGCGGACCCGTGCGCGCCAGCTTCATGCTTAACGAATTGCATCGTCTTGCCTCGGACGCCAATGTTGCATGGAAACCGTCTATCGGCACGCCTTATGTCAATACCATTCCGGTCACGCGGCAGTCTCCTTTCCCTGGCGATCTGGCGCTGGAAGAAAGCCTGGGCGCCATCATGCGCTGGAATGCGCTGGCGATGGTCGTGCGCGCCAATGCAGCCTATGGTGAGCTTGGCGGCCATATTGCCAGCTATGCCAGCGCTGCCGACTTGTTCGAAGTCGGCTTCAATCATTTTTTTCATGCTCGCGAAAAATGCGAAAACGGACACGGCGGCGATCTGGTCTTTTTCCAGCCCCACAGCGCGCCGGGCGTCTATGCTCGCGCTTTCCTCGAAGGCCGATTAAGCCAGGCCGACCTGCAACATTACCGGCAAGAACTGGGCGGCCCCGCCGATGGCGCCCGCGGCCTGTCCAGCTACCCTCACCCTTACCTCATGCCCGATTTCTGGCAGTTTCCCACGGGTTCCATGGGCATAGGGCCCATCAGCTCCATTTACCAGGCGCGCTTCATGCATTACCTGACGCACCGGGGCCTGGTCGACTGCACTGATCGTAAGGTCTGGGGGGTATTCGGCGATGGCGAAATGGATGAACCCGAATCCATGAGCGCCCTGACACTTGCAGCCCGCGAAGGCCTGGATAACCTGGTGTGGGTAGTGAACTGCAATTTGCAGCGCCTGGATGGCCCGGTACGCGGTAACAGCCGCATTATCGATGAACTGGAGAAGCTGTTTTTGGGCGCCGGCTGGAATGTGATCAAGACCTTGTGGGGCAGCGATTGGGACGGCCTGTTTGCGCGCGATCACAATGGCGCCCTGGCCGAAGCCTTGTCCAATACGGTCGATGGCCAAATGCAAACCTTTGCCGCCAAAGACGGCCGCTACAACCGCGACCACTTCTTCGGCCAGAATGCCGACCTGAAACATCTGGTGGAAGGCCTGAGCGACGAACAAATCGACAAGCTGCGTCGCGGCGGACATGACCTGGTCAAAATCCATGCCGCTTACGCAGCCGCCGCCAAGCACAAAGGAAAGCCCACCGTTATTCTGGCCCATACCAAGAAAGGGTTTGGCATGGGCGAGGCGGGCCAGGGCCGCATGACCACCCACTCGCAGAAAAAATTCGACAACGCCGACCTGCTTGCCTTTCGTGACCGCTTCAAGCTGCCATTGACCGATGCACAGGCAAGCGGGCTGGAATTCTATAAACCCGCCGACGACAGCCCGGAAATGCGCTATCTGCATGAACGGCGCGAGAAACTCGGCGGCTATCTGCCTGCTCGCCAAACCCAGGCCGCCAAAGTGCCCGTGCCCGAGCTAGCCAGCTATGCGCGTTTTGCCACGGAAAGCGACGGCAGCCGCGACATGTCGACAACGATGGCTTTTGTACGGATGCTGGGCACGCTGCTTAAAGACCGTGAGCTCGGTCCGCGCATTGTCCCTATCGTGGCTGACGAGGCCCGCACCTTCGGCATGGCCAATTTGTTCAAACAGGTGGGTATTTATTCCAGTGTGGGACAACGCTATGAACCCGAAGATATCGGTTCTATTTTGAACTATCGCGAGGCTATCGACGGGCAAATTCTGGAAGAAGGCATCAGCGAAGCCGGCGCCATCTCCAGTTGGGTGGCCGCGGCAACCAGCTACAGCGTGCACGGCACCGCCATGCTGCCCTTTTATATCTATTACTCCATGTTCGGCTTTCAACGCGTCGGCGACCTGATTTGGGCGGCAGCCGATCAGCGCCCCCGAGGCTTCCTGATAGGCGCTACTTCGGGACGCACCACGCTGGCCGGCGAAGGCTTGCAGCATCAGGACGGCACCAGCCACCTGTGGGCCAGCACGATACCCAACTGCAAGGCGTACGACCCTGCCTTCGCCTGCGAACTGGCGGTCATCGTTGATCGCGGCATGCGTGAAATGATGGTCGAACAACAAGACGTGTTCTATTACATCACTACGATGAACGAGAACTACGCCCATGCGGCGTTGAGCGAAGGTGTCAGCGACGCCATCCTGCGCGGCGGCTATCGGTTTGCGCGCTACGAGGCTGAAAACACTGAAAACCCGGGCGGCGCCGTTGGCAGGCATGCGACCTTACTGGGATCTGGCGCAATACTGACCGAGGTCATCAAGGCTGCCCAGGAACTGGCAAAAATGGGCATCACCACCGATGTGCTCAGTATTACCAGTTGGAGTGAGCTAGCCCGCGACGGCCAACAACATGATGCAGCTCGCCTGCAAGGGGCGCCTATCGATGGCCAGCCCTTTATTGCAGAGCAGTTGGCCGCCTGCAGCGGCCCCATCATCGCCGCCACCGACTATGTGCGCCTGGTCCCCGAGTCGATACGCGCCTATGTACCGCGCGGACGCGAATATATAACGCTGGGCACCGATGGATTCGGACGCAGCGACACGCGTGCGGCGCTACGCCGTTTCTTCAATGTAGATGCCCAGGCGATTGTGAACGCGACGCTTATTGCAATGGAACGTTAGCCTGCTTCACCAGCTCGGCCCACTTCTTTCCTTCGGAAGCGACATACTGGGCGAACTCTTTGGGCGTGGAGCCGACAGGCTCTGCGCCCATGGTCGCATATTGCTGCGCCACTTTTGGCTCATGCAAGGCTTGCTTCGCGGTTGCAGCCAGCTTCTCAACGATGGCATCAGGCGTGCCCTTCGGCGCCCACAAGCCATACCATGTGCTGATGTCGAAACCGGGGAAACCCGATTCCGCCACGGTAGGCACATCAGGCAAGGCCGCGACACGTTTATGTGTGGTGACCGCAATCGCGCGTAGTTGCCCTGATGCAATAAAGGGCATGGCCGAAGGCATGGAATCGAACATCAAATCAAGTTGACGGCCCACCAGGTCAGTCAGGGCAGGCGCACTACCCTTGTAAGGCACATGCTGCATCTGAATTCCAGCAAGCTTCTTGAACGACTCGCCCGACAAATGCTGTGCCGACGACGTCCCCGCCGAGCCGAAATTCAGCCCATTCTGACTACGCTTGGCCTCGGCAACCAGGTCAGCAACCGTTTTGATAGGAGAATCCTTGGGCACGACCAGCACCAATGGCACCGCGGCCAACTGGGTAATCGGCACAAAATCATTGAACGCATCGTGCGTCATTTTTTTATAGATGTGCGGATTGATGACGTGCAACGATGCATTCGCCAGAATGGTGTAGCCATCAGGGGCAGAACGAGCAACCTGATCCGCGCCTATCATCCCGCTTGCACCGGATTTATTGTCCACCACAATAGACTCGCCAATGATTTGGGCCATTGCTGCGCCAGCGCCCCGTGCAACCAAATCAGTGGGGCCGCCAGGCGGGTAAGGCACGACCATCTTGATCGCTTTATTAGGGTACGCATCGGCTGCATAGGCCGCCGGTCCCGCCGCACCTATCACGGTGATAGCGCACAAACCAAGCCAGTAAGCAGGTCGGCATCCAAACAATTTTCTCATGGTGTTGTCTCCGGTTTTATCGTTAATGCAACTTTACCGACGACTTGTCGGCTATGAAGGGCACCGAGCGCGTTGCTCAGCTCGGTAATTGGATAGGTCTTTGAGACCGTGGGACGAATACGCTTGTCGCGCGCCCAACCCAGTATGGTCTCCATCACTCGTTGCAATGCAGGAGCATGCACCGCGCGCTCGTCAGAAGGTGTCCAGCCGATGTAACGACCGTAAAAAAAACCGTGCAGCGTCAGGTTTTTTACCAACAAAAGATTGGGAGGTATCGTCGGCAAGACGCCGCTGGCAAAGCCGATACTCAGCAACCTGGCATTGTGCGCCGCCGCTCGTACCGCATAGCCGAAAAGTTCGCCTCCGACAGGGTCCACGATAATGTCAGCGCCCCGCCCCCCGGTCAACGCCTTTACCTCGGCGGCCAGGTTGGCGTCTGGCGCCACAGCACCGTGCGCTCCGCGGGCCAACGCCTCGTTCCGTTTTTCTTGCGTGCTCGCGCAGGCAATCACGTGCGCCCCCATCTGTGCCGCCAGCTCGACCGCAGCCAGACCGACACCGGCCCCCGCGCCCAGCACAAGCACCGTTTCGCCAGGCTGTAGTGCACAACGCCAAAGCAAGCCGCAGTAGGCGGTGCCATAAGAGATAGGAACCGGCAGCGCATCCAGCAGCGGCAATCCATCGGGCACCGCATATACCGTGTATTCGGGCAGCTTCACCTGCTCGGCAAAGCATCCCCAATCAGCAATGGCAACCACCGCATCGCCGGGTTTGAAACGTGTAACGGCAGTGCCTACCGAAACAATATGGCCTACCGCTTCGGTGCCGGGTGTAAATGGCAGCGGCGGCTTCGTTTGATAACGTCCGGCGATCATCAAACCGGTAGCGTGGCTTACGCTTGCGTAGGCGACAGCCATCACGACTTCATGCGGGCCCGGCGCAGCGGGCTCGTCGCGATTGACCAACTGCACGTCTTGAACCGTGCCGAAACGTTCGCACTGCAATGCCCGCATCATGCCTGGACCTCGCTGGTGCTTGCTGCAGCGGCTTGCCTGACCACACCGGAATCCAGCAATGCGGCAATTTCAGCCACATCGAGCCCGGCGGCAGCCAGGACTTCAGTTGAGTGCTGGCCTATGCCTGGCGCCGCCTGCATCGGCCGACGCCCGCTTGCGCCGGGCAAACCCGGCAATCGCAATGCCCCCACCCCCGGCTGATCAATACTTTGCAGCATTCCCAGGTGCTCAGTTTGCGGATGCGCTGCAACAGAGGCGTAATCGCGCACGGGCGCATGGAGTACATCGTGCTCCCGCAGGCGAGCTTCCCATATCTCGCTGTCCGCCGTGGCCAATTGCGATGCCATTTCCGCGTGCAGGAAGTCGCGCTGCGCCATGCGTTTTTCATTGCTCTGAAAGCGCTCATCGGTCAGCCAATCCGGCCTATCCAAAGCGCGGCATAGGCGCGCGAACTGATCGTTATTCAAGGCTATTACTGAAAGCTGCCCATTCGCTGTACTAAACACCCCGTTTGGCGCACTAACCGCGCCCGAAGGACGCCCATTAGCCAGCGTAAATGCAGCGATATCGTTGATCTGTAATGCTGCGCAAGCCTCAAACAGGCTGATCTCGATATGGGTGCCGCGACCGCGGGCAAGACGTTGGTATAGTGCTGCGGCCAGTTGTTGGGCCGCATACAAGGCGGTGGAAATATCAGCCAACAGCATGCCGATACGCCTGGGCGTCTGGCTGGCATCCTGATTGGCAAACATCAGGCCGGTGTCTGCCTGCATCACCGAATCAGAACCAGGCGCCTGGGCATAAGGGCCATCCGAACCGTAGCCGCTAATCGATACATAAACCAAATCCGGCTTTAAATCCGCTAACGCCGCATATCCAACCCCCAGGCGTTCAGCCACACCGGGGCGGAAATTTTGCACCACGACGTCAGCCTGCAGGGCCAAGCGGCGCAACAGCTGTTTACCTGCTTCGGGGCGCGCATCAAGGCATAAGCCCTGTTTACCGGCGTTGTAGCTGACAGATAGCGCACTGTGGCCATTGCGGACTACCCCTACATTGCGCCCCCAGTCGCCTTCGGGCGGCTCAACCTTGATGACGCTCGCACCCTGTTGCCACAGTATTTGCGTGCAATAAGGGCCGGCAATACCCTGGCTGATATCAAGAATGCGCAACCCTGAAAATGGAAGTTGTAGGCTCATGGCGATATCGCTCGTGCTTGAAATGATGTTCAATCATGCTAGCATCGGTCTTTTTAATAAACAATGGCACAAAATGTGCCTCTAATGTTGATTATTAATGGACAATAAACTGGATCTGAACCTCATCCATTTGTTTGTGACGATTGTTCAATCCCGAACGCTAAGCGAAGCCGCCCGCCGCACCGGCATGACGCGCTCTAATGCTTCACGCCAGCTCAAGGCGCTGGAACTGGCCATGGGCGCCCAATTGCTTCGGCGCACTACACGGCATATGGAAGTCACCGAAGCCGGCAAGCTGCTTTATACCCACGGTATACGCATGTTGGAAGAGGCCGACACCGCCCGCGCGTCCATAGAAAGCCTGGGGAAATCAGTGCGCGGCGACGTACGTATACGCCTGCCGACCGGGCTCGGCCACTTGTATCTGACATCCGTTCTGCTGGATTTTGCCAAGCGTTATCCGGACGTCACCTTGCGGGTGCTGATCAACGACTTTATCGGCGACCTGATTTCGGCCGAAGTCGATGTGGCTTTGAAAATAACATCTACGCCACCCGAGGATCATGTGGCGCGCAAAATATGTGACATTTCCTGGTGCCTTTGCGCATCGCCGGATTTCATTGAGCGATCAGGCGCGATAGCCACACTTGAAGACCTCGCGCAGCGCCCGCTCATTGCACCCGCATCGTTTGGCCGCCGCTTTGATCTGAAATTCGATATGAACGGCGCGCGCATGCTGCTGCGAGTAGCGCCGCGACTGCAGTCAGGCGATTACCCCTATCTACTGGAAGCCGCCCTGTCCAGTCTAGGCGTAGCATTGCTGCCGCGCTATGCCGTATGGCGACAGCTACAGGCAGGGTCGCTACAAGAGGTGTTGTCGCAATATGAACCGGAAGGGGTGGGCAACAGCGTGTACTTGCTGACTGCGGCCAACCGCTTTCCCACCATGGCCACGCGCACCCTCATGAATTTCATCTCGGAGCAAATCCGGCTGAACGAATCAAACTGGCGCAGGCCTGGGTCTTAGCGTATTTTTGCTACGAGGTGTTTATAGGACTTGCGGACGTGCTGGGGGCGGTTTTTCGTTCTTGAGAAAGGCGGGTGT
>NZ_JBEBUX010000014.1:0-47053 GCF_040393045.1 Pollutimonas bauzanensis
ACGGGCACCCCTGGCAACGCCAGGGGCGTAGCGCGCGAAGCCGAAACAGCCCCTGACACACCCGCCTTTCTCAAGAACGAAAAACCGTCCCGACCACGTCCGCACAGTAACGCGACCTTGGCGCCGAGACAGGTTCGACGCCCCCGACTTCGGCCTCTTGGCGCGCTTGCACTGCCGCAAGCCTTGTAAACACCTCGGCCAAAAATACTCTAATCGACCGAGATCTTGGACGTTTCAATCACCTTGGCCCATTTCGCGGTTTCATCCTGGATGAACTTGCCGAATTCTTCGGGCGTGCCGCCGGCAGCCTGCCCGCCAGTGATTTCAAATGCTTTTAGGACTTCCGGTTTTTTCAGGATGTTATTGAACGCCGCATTGAGCTTTTGAATCACCTCTGGTGGCGTGCCTGCGGGGGCGATAACGCCTTGCCAGTTGTAGGACTCAAAGCCAGGCAGGCCCGATTCGGCCATGGTGGGTACGTCAGGCAGCAAGGCCAGACGCTTGGCGCTGGTGACCGCCAGAGGATGGACCTTTTTCGCTTCAATCGCCGGCATGGCGGCATAGCCCATTTCAAACATCATGTCGATGTGGCCGGCCATCAGGTCGGTTGCTGCGGGCGCGCCGCCCTTGTAGGGAACGTGCGACAAATCAAGGCCGGCTTCCGAGGCGAACAGTTCGCCCGACAGATGGTGAGCCCCACCGACGCCAGAAGAGCCAAAGGTCAGGCTGCCCGGATCCTTCTTCGCTAGGGCGATAAGTTCGCTGACGGTTTTCACCGGGACATTGTTATTGACGCTGAGAATTAGAGGACTTTCTTCGACCAGCACCACTGGAGCAAAGTCTTTTTGAACGTCGTAGGAGACGTTTTTCGGCATCAACGTCGGATTGACCGACAAGGGCGCCAGGTTGCCGCTGCCTATGGTGTAGCCGTCGGGCTTAGACTTGGCGATATAGGCCGTACCGATAACGCCGCCTGCACCAGCCTTATTTTCGACTACAACGCTGGTCTTGATTTCATCGGCCAACTCACGCGCCAGCAACCGCATGCGGGTATCGGCAAAGCCGCCTGCAGCGTAAGGCACGATGAAGGTAATGGGCTTGGACGGCCAGGTATCGTCGGCGTACGACAAGCTTGGCGCGATTGCCGCGCACACGGCACCGACCAAGGCGGTGGCGACTGTTTTCTTAAGCAACAACATAAGGTTTCCTGGGGAATAAAAATAGGAGGGTAAAACAGAACAAAAAATTTTACTTCTGTCGCCGATACACCAGAGCAATGCGTGCGAAGGCGACCTGCAGTTCGCGCGTGCCGGCCTGGAATACAACAGGTCGTCCCCGGGCGGTAAAGCAAATCAGGCGTTTTGACGCCACCAATGGAATGAACTTGGCGAACTGGATGTCTTCCCAGGCGACCTCGCGCCGTGAAATCCATGACTGCTCAATGCCTTTTTGGGTAATGCGGGTCTGAGAAATCAGCATATAGCGCGCCAGTACGACCAAACCCACAAAGCACAGCAGAATACTGCCCGCGACCATGGGGCTGACGGCCTTGCCTGTTGGACCGGCCGCGGTTTGAATAATCATCACACCGATGAAAACCAGGACCAGGCAGGCAAGTATCTTGATCCATTTAGGCCATGCGACGCCTTGTAAGGGGAGCGGCCCAATAGAATCGAGAAGCTCGGACCGCTCTTGCTCGCTGGGTATATGTTGCGCGGAGAATATCACTAGGCCGCCTTGCGCGCAGCCAGGGCATTGCCTGCGCGACTTGATGATTTGTGCCCAATGTGGCCGGATATCCATTGGCCGATATCGACGACGGCATCCAGATCAATGCCGGTGTCGATGTCCAGCCCACGCAGCATGTAGAGCACATCTTCGGTGGCAACATTGCCGGTTGCCCCCTTGGCGTAGGGGCAGCCGCCCAGGCCCGCTACGGAGGTGTGAAAAATGGAAATGCCTGCTTGTAGCGCTGCAAGAATATTGGCGAGCGCCTGTCCGTAGGTGTCGTGGAAATGTCCTGCCACGCGGGCGGGGTCGACGACTTCGGTGACAGCGCGCATGACCTTATCGACCTGGCGGGCGTTGGCTACCCCTATGGTATCGGCGACATCGATTTCGTCGCATCCCAGGGCCAGATAGCGCTGGGTTACGTCAACGACGGACTCGACCGGCGTTTCGCCCTGATAAGGACAGCCCAGTGCGCAACTGATGCTGCCGCGCAGACGCAGGCCGGCAGCCTTGGCGGCTTCCGCGACCGGCTCAAAACGTGCAATTGATTCCGCAATCGAACAATTGATGTTTCTTTGTGAAAATGCCTCGCTGGCCGACCCGAAAATAACGACCTCATCAATGCCGGCAGCCAGCGCGGCTTCGAAGCCGCGCAGATTGGGCGTAAGCGCTGAATAGATGGTGCCAGGCTTGCGCTGGATGCCGGCCATCACATCGGCGCCGTCCGCCATTTGCGGCACCCATTTCGGGGAAACGAAGGACACGGCTTCGATATTGGGAAATCCGGCTTGCGACAGGCGGTCAATAAGCTCGATTTTTACGGAAGAGGCAATGAATTCTTTTTCGTTTTGCAGCCCATCGCGGGGTGAGACCTCGACGATTTTGACTTTGGTCGGCAAAGGCATGGGAGTGTTCCTTGGTGTGGTTGCTGCCAGGGGTAAATATCAAGCAGTAAATATCATATAGCGGATTTTGCCGGAAATAATACCTGTTAACGGCGCTGGAAACGACCATCGTCAAGTCGTGCAACGACTTCTTGCAATTCGAATTCCAGCAGACGGGCGGTCAAAGTGGCTATATCGAGCCCGCTACGTTCTTGTAGCGCGTCCAGGTGAACCGGATCATAGCCCAGCGCTTCCAATACGAGCAGCCCGCTGGGGTCGGCAGCGGGCTGTTTGCGCGCCGTGCCTTTTCCCGGACCTGGCGTGGGGGATTCAACCGGTGCGGAGCCCAGTTCTTCGAGTATGTCTTTGCCGGACTCAACCAGCTTGGCCCCTTGCCGGATAAGCGCATGGCAGCCGCGCGATAGCGGAGAATGAATGGAGCCAGGAATGGCGAATACCTCGCGGCCTATTTCGGAAGCCAGCCTTGCGGTGATCAGCGACCCGCTTTGTTTGGCGGCTTCCACTACCAATACGCCGCGGGCGACACCTGCAACCAGGCGATTGCGCTTTGGGAACTGATATGGAAGTGCACGCGTGCCCAAGGGGAATTCGGATATCAGTATACCGTCCTGGGCGATGCGGTGGGCTAGCTCGCGGTTGCGGGCCGGATAGACGATATCTATGCCCGTACCTAAAATGGCTATCGTGCTGGCACCGTTGGGACCCGCCAGCAGGGCGCCTTCGTGGGCGGCTGTATCGATGCCCAGGGCCAGGCCGCTGGCGATGCACCAGCCTTGTTCGGCCAGATAGCGGGCGAAGGCGCGTGCATTGTCTGTGCCACCCGCGGTCGCGCTACGTGCGCCGACGATGGAAATAATTGGCCTGCTCAGCAGGCCCAGGTTTCCGTTTGCGTACAGCAAAATGGGCGGGTCGTGCGTGTCAAGCAAGGCCCGTGGGTAGGCGGGGTCGGCCAGCGTGAGCAGATGGTGGCTGGGGTACTCCAGCCATTGCAGGGTATTGTGTATGGCTTCCTGCATTTCATCGCTGGGGGCTTGTTTTAGCTGGCGGGCAAGGTCGCCAGGCAGGAATTTGCCCAGCCCGGCCGTTGACATGGCATAGATGTCTTGGGGCAGGCCGATCGCCGCCAGCAGACTGCGCGCTTGTGCCGGGCCTAGGCCGGGTTCCAGCGACAGGCGTACCCAGGCGCCGAGCTCTTCAGTGGATAAGTTCAGGTGCATACGTAAGTGTGGCATAGTGCAACCGCTTTTGGAGGCGGCGTGAAGCGAAATGTCATAGTGCAGTTCATCTTTAAAGCAAAATTTGTTTTATCATAGAGACTTAGACGATTATCTGGACCACGTTTCATGGCTTTGCTTCCTATTCTTCGATATCCCGATCCGCGCTTGCACAAGGTTGCCAAGCCAGTCGAGGTCGTCGACGACCGTATTCGCACGCTTATTCGCGACATGGCTGAAACTATGTACGACGCGCCCGGCGTGGGTCTGGCCGCCACCCAGGTCGATGTCCACGAACGGGTAGTGGTTATCGATGTCTCTGAAGACGGCAACGATCTTTTGGTCCTGATCAATCCTGAAATCATCTGGAAAAGTGAAGAAACCCAGGTGTACGAAGAGGGGTGCTTGTCCGTGCCCGGCGTCTACGACGAAGTGCAGCGCTCGGCGCGCATTCGCGTACGTACCTTGAACGAGCAGGGCGAAACCGTGGAATTCGATGCGGAAGGCTTGCTGGCCGTCTGTGTGCAGCACGAACTCGATCATTTAATGGGCAAGGTGTTTGTGGAATACTTGTCCGTTCTGAAGCAAAACCGGATCAAGACCCGTTTGCGCAAACAAGAGCGCGAGGCCGTGAAAGCCTGACCTTTCCCGTTCGCTTGGTATCATGCCCGTTCCACCTTTGAATTGGCGTATCTATGCGTATTGTATTTGCCGGAACTCCCGAGTTTGCTCGTTTGGCGCTTGACGCCCTTATTGCCGCAGGGCATGAGATCCCCCTGGTGCTGACCCAGCCAGACCGCCCCTCCGGGCGCGGACTAAAGCTGACTCCCAGTGCGGTCAAGCAGGCGGCGCTGGCGGCAAACATTCCGGTATGTCAGCCACGCAGTTTGAAATTGGATGGCAAATATCCTGAAGAAGCCCAGGCTGCGCGCGAAGCGTTGCTGGCCGCAGAGCCCGAATTGCTGGTCGTGGCCGCCTATGGCCTGATTTTGCCAGAGTGGGTGCTTGCGCTGCCGTCTTATGGCTGCTTCAACATCCACGCCAGCCTGTTACCCCGCTGGCGCGGCGCGGCACCTATCCAGCGCGCCATCGAGGCGGGCGACGACGAAACCGGCGTCACCATCATGCTGATGGACGCCGGACTGGATACCGGCGCCATGCTGTTCACCCGTGCTTTGCCTATTACTGCTCAGCATAGCGCTGCCGTCTTGCACGATGAGCTGGCCGCTTTGGGGGCCAAGGCGATAGTTCAAGCCATTGACGAGTTACAGCGAGGTACACTGGTCTCCCAGCCTCAGCCCCAAGAGGGCGTTACCTATGCGGCCAAACTGGATAAGGCTGAATCCCCACTGGACTTCAGCCAATCTGCTGCGGTGTTGGCGCGCCGCATTCGTGCCTTCGACCCCGTGCCGGGCGCCACATTGCATCTGCCAGGCCTGGCAGAGCCGGTCAAGGCCTGGCAGGCACTAGCCATCGACACGTCGCATGGCGGTGCGCCGGGCGATGTACTGCAAGCCGATGCACAAGGCATCGACATCGCAACGGCCGACGGCGTGTTGCGTTTGCTGGAACTGCAAAAAGCGGGGGGCAAGCGTCAGCCTGTTGCCGCTTTTGTGCAGGGCTGGCAGAAACCCTCATAGGTTGGGGCCTCATCATGCCTAATCGTATTGGCGACATCCCAGGTATCTCGGCACTGACTCTGGATTATTACAACCAGAACGCCGATAGCTTCAAGGCTGGCACGCGCGATCACGACGTTCGTCAGAATATCGACGCCTTGCTGCGCCATATTATTGCGGCACCGCCGTATCGGATCCTGGATTTTGGTTGCGGGCCGGGCCGCGATTTGAAGGCGTTTGCCAGCATGGGACATATCGCGATCGGCCTGGATGGATCGGCCTCTTTCGTTGCTATGGCCAGGGCTGAAACCGGCTGCGAGGTGTGGCATCAGGATTTCCTGGCACTTAAGCTGCCCGACGATACCTTTGATGGTGTTTTTGCCAACGCGTCTTTGTTTCATGTGCCGACCGATGCTTTGCCCCGGGTGCTGGAGCAGCTTTATGCCAGCCTCAAGCCGGGCGGCGTTCTGTTCAGTTCCAATCCTCGAGGGCAAAACCAAGAAGGCTGGAGCGGTGGACGCTATGGGGCCTATCACGATATCGACGCCTGGCGCGCATTCGTTACCTCAGCGGGTTTTTCCGAGCTAGAGCATTATTACCGCCCGCCAGGCCTACCGCGCGAGCAACAGCCCTGGTTGGCCAGCGTATGGCGCAAGCCAGCATAGTATGGGTTTAAATGGCGCCCTGATCGAGGCTCTGGCCTTGTGCTACGATTCCTTGAAGCAACAACTATCCGGGAGCCCCATACAATGACTTGCTACAAATTAGGCGAGCTGACCCCTTGCGTGCATGAATCTGCTTACGTAGCTGTCGAAGCTACGGTTATCGGCCTGGCAACGCTGGCTGCCAATAGCAGCATCTGGCCTGGCGCTGTCATACGGGGCGATAACGAGCCTATTGTGGTGGGCAAAGGCTCCAACATCCAAGAGGGCGCGGTATTGCATACGGATCCCGGTTGCCCGCTGACCATAGGCGAAAACGTCACTATCGGGCATCAAGCCATGCTGCACGGCTGTACTATTGAAGATGGCGCCCTGATCGGTATCCAGGCTATCGTCCTGAACAGGGCCGTCATCGGCAAAAATAGTCTGGTCGGGGCCGGTGCCGTGGTAACCGAAGGCAAGGTATTTCCAGAGCGCTCGCTTATCCTGGGCTCTCCCGCCAAGGTCGTGCGCACCCTTACGGACGAGGACATCGCCAATATGCACAAAAATGCCAAGGGCTATGCCGAGCGTGCCGCGCGCTACAAAACTGATCTCGTTGCGTTGTAGGGTGTCGGCGGTGTTAAGTCAGGTTGTCTTGCACCCACTGTTCGCCATCCCGGGCCAGGTCCATCATGTACTTCACGATTAGTACATCGGATGCGCCTTTTTCGCGTTCGCGTTCGGTAAAAAGCACCATGCTTTCAGAGGTCGGGAACCAGTCTTGTTCAGGCTGCAGTTCCAGTCCCGTTGCGTGTTTGATATTGCCATTGGGCAAAATGTACCAGGTAGTCATGGTCAGATAGTAAGTCAAAGGATAGTTTATGCGTATCGTTATACCCGATGATTACCAGGACTGCGTGAGACGCCTGGATTGCTTTGGAAAATTAGCGGGGCACGATGTCACTGTTTTTAATGATAGCGTGACCGATATCGACGAGTTGGCGGCGCGCTTTGCCGGCGCGCAAGCGTTGATTCTGATCCGCGAGCGCACACGAATCACCGCCGAGTTGCTGGATAAGCTGCCCGATTTACGCCTGATCAGCCAGACAGCCAAGGTGTCGGGTCATATCGATCTGGCGGCTTGTACCGCGCGCGGCATAACAGTTACCGAAGGTTCAGGCGGTCCTACCGCCACTGCCGAGCTTGCCTGGGCCTTAATCATGGCAAGCCGCAGGCACTTGGTTTCCGAAGCGAATCGTCTCAATAGCGGGAAGTGGCAGGGCCATCTGGGCCAGCAATTGCATGGACAGGTGCTAGGGGTCTGGAGTTATGGCCGCATCGGCAAACTGGTTGCTGGCTATGGCAGGGCTTTTGGCATGAAGGTATGGGTATGGGGGCGTGAGGAATCCATTGCCAGGGCGCAGGCCGATGGGTTCGAGGTCGCACCTTCGCGCGAGCGTTTTTTTGCCGATAGCGATGTTGTGTCCGTTCACTTGCGGCTAAATTCTGATACCGAGGGTATTGTTACCGAGTCCGATCTGGGATGCATGAAAGAGACAGCTTTGTTTGTTAATACCAGCCGTGCGGAGCTTGTCGCTCCCGGGGCATTGTCGGCAGCACTGGACAGAGGCCGCCCCGGCTTTGCCGCAGTCGATGTTTATGAAACCGAGCCGGTGCTTGGTGCACAGCATCCGCTGTTGAATCGGGATAATGTGTTGTGCACGCCCCATATAGGCTATGTCGAGCGGGGCAATTACGAACTGTACCTGGGTACCGCTTTCGACAACCTGCTGGCGTTTGCCGCTGGCCGGCCCGTCAATGTAGTCAATTCCGACGTGATAGCACGTTGATTTCCATGATCGTTTGTCAGGAATATGATGATGTCGCAGGTTAATTCCGGTTCAGGCGTTGCTGCGGGGGCCGCAAGTGCGCGCGCACCGCTTGCCTATGGCGCCACCCGGCCCATAGTCGGTATTGCGCTGCTGGTGTTGTCGGGTTGGGCCTTGTCCACGCTGGATGCTGCTGGCAAATGGGCGATGGGCGCAGGTGTTTCCTTGCTGATGCTGTGCTGGGTGCGTTATGTCGTCCACATGCTGCTGGTATTGGGCCTGGTGCTGCCTGTTCGCGGGGTGGGCGTATTGCGCAGCGTGCGTCCACGCGCGCAGTTTGTGCGCGGTTCAGTCATGTTGCTGGCGACCTTGTCGTTCTTTACCACCTTGCACCTCCTGCCGCAGGCGGAGGCCACCGCCATTAATTTCCTTGCGCCCTTGATCATGTTGTCGCTGGCGCCTTGGTTATTGAAAGAGCCTGCGCGTGTCTCGCGCTGGGTGGCGGCCGGTGTCGGGTTCCTGGGCGTGTTGATCATTATCCGGCCGGACGGTGGGTTGGATACGCTCGGGACGATATCCGGGCTTATCACAGCGTTCTTGTTTGCAGGGCAGTTTATTGCGACCCGGCGCGTGGCAGTCGACGATCCTTTCACGACATTGATCTGGAGCGGGGCGGTAGGTAGCGTTTGTTTGACGGTGGCGCTGCCTTTCATCTTGCCAGCGGCCTTGCCGTTTCTTTCCGAATTGGGTCCATGGCACTGGATCGTGCTGATTTCCACAGGTTTCTGGGGCGCAGCGGGGCACTTGCTGCAGATTCAGGCATACCGGAACGCACCGGCATCGATGCTGGCGCCTTTTATTTACCTGCAGATCATCAGCGCAGCCACCCTGGGGTGGCTGGTATGGGGACAATTTCCCGATGCGGTAACCTGGGTCGGTATCGCTATTATTTGCGGTAGCGGGATCGTGCTGGGCGCCTGGGAATGGCGTGATCGCGGCCGGGCACTGCGTGTTTCAAAAACATAGCCAATATCGCTGGTCTCCCGTTAACTTTATAATCGCCGCATGACGAAAAAAATCCTTATTGTTCGTACGTCTTCGCTGGGCGATCTGGTGCACATGCTGCCGGCCATATCTGATATTGCCCGGCACGTGGCGGATGCGCAAATCGATTGGATAGTCGAAGAAAGCTTCGCCGAGATCCCAGCCTGGCATCCCGCCATCCACGAAGTCATTCCCGTTGCGCACCGGCGCTGGCGCAAGCATTGGTGGTCTGGCGAGACCCGCAGCGCGCGAAACGCCTTGCGAAAAAACCTTGATGGGCGCCGCTACGATATCGTGCTCGATATGCAGGCATTGATGAAGTCGGTTTGGCTGGTAAGGCAAACTCACGGGGTGCGCCATGGCCTGGATCGTAAATCGGCGCGCGAACCGCTGGCTTCCTTCTTCTACGATGTAAAGCATACGGTCAACTTCTGGCAACCGGCGGTTACTCGCCAGCGCGAACTTGCCGCGGCCGCGTTCAACTATGTTTACGACGGCGAGCCCGATTTTGGACTGGACGCTATTACTGCCGGCGTTGAAATACAGCCTTATGCGGTTATCATGCCTTCGGCGAGTCGGGACGACAAGCTATGGCCTGCCGCCGATTGGCAAAAGGTGTTTGGCCGTCTCCACGAGCATGGCTTGAATTTGAAGCTGTTGTCGGGCAGTCCATCGGAAACCGAGCGGGCAATGGAACTGGTCGCCGGCAATTCGCGTGCTGAGGTCTTGCCGCGCATGGGTCTGACAGATGTTGCAAAAGTTTTGGCCGGTGCGCGTATCATGGTTGGACTCGATAGCGGGTTGACGCATTTGTCGGCAGGCCTGGGCCGGCCGACTATTGGCATTTATAAAGCATCTACACCAGTGCGTACGCCACTTGAAGGGCCGGCGTATACGGCCAGTCTGGGCGAGCGGGGCAACGCCCCCTCGGCCGAGACCGTGTTGAGCGCAGTGGAACAGGCGCTTGCTTTCGATGATTCGTCCCGTGCCGACTTGCTTGGCAGCGATACACCGGTATCGGGCCAGTAACGTCTCTTTTCGTCCGAATGACGCAATACGTGGACTTCGGCTAGACTCTTAATCGCAGCAGCTTGTGTTACGGCTATTGGCGGCATTTTTTTGAATCGTTTTTTCTATACCGCGTTTGTTCGACTACTGTCTCCAGCCCTGTTGGGCTGGATGGCTATGCGTGCGCGCCGTTCGGGCGGCGACTGGGGTGTGTGTTCACGGGCCAGATTCGGCCACTATCCTGAACCTAGTCCGCTCAAGGCCCCGGTGTGGGTGCACGCGGTAAGCCTCGGTGAAACCCGGGCCGCCCAGCCTTTTATCCAGGCGTTGCTGAATCAGGGCGAACATGTATTGCTTACCCACATGACCATTACCGGTCGCGCCGAGGGTGAGCGCGAGTTCGCGCAAGCCATCGAGCAGGGCCGGTTGGTGCAACAATGGCTGCCTTATGACTTTCCAGGCAGCACACGCCGTTTCATGGCGCATTTTCGTCCACGGGCCGGGGTGTTGATCGAACGCGAAGTCTGGCCCAATTTGCTTTCCGCCGCAAAACGCGCGAAGGTTCCCATGTTGCTGGCCAGCGCCCGGTTTTCAGACCACTCGCTGCGACAAAGCCTGAGGGCTGGCAGCGTGATGCGTAGCGCCTATTCCAGCTTCCACTCGGTGTATGCCCAGACCTTGCAAGACGCACAGCGCCTGGAGCAGGCCGGCGCGCAGGCGGTCAGGGTGTCGGGCAATTTCAAGTTCGATATTGCCTTGCCTCAAGAAAAAATCCTGCGTGGACGCCAGTTCGCGGCGGCCCTGCAGCGCAAGATCATCGTCATTGCCAGCACTCGTGAAGGCGAGGACGAAATGTTCGTCCAGGCCATTGCGCGCCAGGTTAAACGGGCGCAGGCGCAAGGCACAGATATTAACGAACAGGTGTTGTACTGTCTGATCCCGCGTCACCCCGAGCGATTTGAATTGGCCGCCGATCTGCTGACCAAGGCAGGGCTGGTTTATGTAAGGCGCTCGCAGTCGCTGGAAATGGGGGATTGCACAGCGTCTGCGTTACGGGCAAGCGGTGGTGCCGAGGTGCTTCTGGGCGACAGCCTGGGCGAGATGCCGCGTTACTACGCCTCCGCCCAGGTCGCTATTGTGGCCGGCAGCTTTGCGCCTTTGGGGGGGCAGAATCTGATCGAGGCGTGCGCAGTGGGTGTGCCGGTTCTAGTGGGCCCGCATACTCGCAATTTTGAGCAGGCCGTGGTCGATGCCATGGACGAGGGCGCAGCCATTCGCGTGCCCGACGCCGACGCGGCGCTACAGACCGCCTTGCAATTGCTTAACGACCCGCAACGCCTGAGCCGTATGGGAGAGGCTGGCGCACACTGGGTGCAAAAGCATGCAGGGGCGGTGCAGCGGGTCGTGGCCGGCCTGAACGAAATTAAAAACCAGGGCGCGTCCCAGGCCTTATAGCCCGTGGTATTTTCTGCCCAGTTCCAGTGTCGCCTCGAAAAAACCTGCCTTGCTTCCACAGTCGTAGCGTGTGCCTTCGTATTGCAGGCCGAATACGGCCCGGGTCTTGAGCAGGCTGGCGATACCGTCTGTTAGCTGGATTTCGCCGCCTACGCCTGCCTGAGTCTGGCGCAAGTGTTCGAAAATTTCAGGTTCCAATACATATCGGCCTACGACAGCCAGTGTTGAAGGGGCAACTGATGGGTCGGGTTTCTCGACGATGCCGCGCAAGCGCATCGTTTTGTCGTTGACCGTTTCGCCGGAAATAATCCCATACTTATTCGTGTTCTCACGGGCAATATTTTGTATGGCCAGGACGCTGCCGTTTTGCTGATGTGCAGCTTCGACCAGTTGTTGCGTAACTGAAATGTTTGAGTCGATCAGGTCATCCGCCAATAGCACGACAAAGGGTTCGTTGCCCACGATAGGCGCGGCACACAATACGGCATGGCCCAACCCCAAAGGGGCTGTCTGCCGGGTATAAATGCAATTCACATGCGATGGAATGACGTTGCGAACCACATCGAGCAGTTCCATTTTGTTCTTGGCTTCCAAGTCGGCTTCCAGCTCGGGAACCCTGTCAAAGTGGTCCTCAATGGCGCGCTTGTTGCGGCCGGTAATGAAAATCAGGTCGGTAATCCCGGCCGCAATGGCTTCTTCGACCGCATATTGGATCAGGGGCTTGTCGACAATCGGCAGCATTTCCTTGGGCATGGCCTTGGTGGCCGGAAGAAAGCGGGTGCCCAAGCCCGCGACAGGGAAGACTGCTTTTCGAATTGGTTTCATGACGGCTATGTTTTTCTAAGATGAAATGTAAAGAATGCCAAAATCATACGCTATCCTGCACGGTGTTCATCTTTCATTTGGCAACGGCCATAGTTGTCCGATTTTTGCGAATGAGCAATACGCCATAAACCAGAGGCGGCGCATTTTGATATCTGGTTGCAGGATGATTAGAATACCGACATGGCCGCATTGATTCGCGGCCGGAGCGATAGCCATTTATGCGTTTTTTATTCCTGATTGTGTTGGTGGCCAATGTGGCCGCCCTGGCGTTTGGCCAGGGTTTTTTTGGTACGCCTCCCAGCGAGCAAGGGCGGGATCCGCGCCAGTTGTCGGAAAGAAATCAATTCGCCGTAACTTTGGGTGCGCCGCTGCCTATTCAACAGCCGCGTTAATCCGGGTCAAGCGCCAGGCGCGCCAGCCCGTCCAGCACTGGCGCCGCCAGCCACTGTATTGTTTTCCTGGGCAAGTGTAAATCGGCCTGTGCTCGGGCAAATAACCTTTGTGTTTCATCTTCAATCAGGTTCCAGCCCCCGCCGGTACTGAACACCAGTGGCGGCTGTCCGAATTGTTCCAGCCCTTCACGCCACTGCCGGATCAGCGCCCCGGCTTGTGCCGCAGCAATTCCGCTGACGATAGCCTGGTGAGTGTGCGTGGGGTATGCGGCGGCCGGCCCAGTCGCTTGGGGCAGATTGGCGGTGCCCGCCGCGAGCGATGACCGCATCAACGCCGGGCCGGGAAAAATCAGGCCGCCATGGAATAGCCGCGTTGAACCGGCGCGGCTTGCGGCAAGCGGCCCCAGTGTGTCTATAGTCGTCGCGGTGCCAAAGCTGGCCAATATGGCTGCCTGGTCGGTGTGTTGTGCCAACCCTATCATGGATACCCATCGATCCGCGCCCAATTGGGCGGCAACATCATAGGCATTGCGTATGCCTGCCGCTAGTCCGCGGCTGGTGATCCACTGTATGCCGATGCCATTGTCTTGAAAGAGGGCATCCAGGCTGTGGGCTACCGCGCTACTTGCGACGTTGACGCCGATCGCTGCTGTAGCCGGAGCTGCCAATTGGCCCAGCCAGGATGACAGGCCGTGGATATCCGCATGGGGCAGCGCCAAGGCCAGGGATTCACGAAGCCCGGTGGCGGGGTCCAGCCAGCCGAGCTTGATACGTGTGTTGCCGGCATCGATCAGTACTATCACGTTGCGGGGTCCTGTTGCGGTCGCACGGAAATTTCGCCAATGGAAATGGGGGTTTCGCCTGCGTGGGTGCGCAGTATCAATTGCCCCAGCGTATTGACCCCGCAAGCGATCCCTGCCTGCGTAATGCGGCCGTCATCCAGCACATTGATATGCTGACCCGCCAGAACGTCGACATTGTTGTAACGGGCAGGCAGGCCATCGAAACCATGTGCAGTTGCGTCATTAAGGCTGGCATACCACGCCCGGGCAATGCAGGCGACGATGTCGACCGCACCGACGGTTGCTGCGGTTTGATCTTCCTGGACGATTTCAGACCAGTCCGCTACCTGGCGGTTAAGCGATTGGCTAAGTGCACGAGCGTCGCTCAAGTTGATTCCCATTCCTATGATGGCAACGTAATGGTCTGAGGATAGCCGTGCCGTTCCCGCCCGTGTGACCTCGACGAGTATGCCGGCGAGCTTGGCGAATTTCCATTGAAGGTCGTTGGGCCATTTCATGCTCAATTGATTGCGTAGTGGCCGGCCGATCAGTTCGCGCAGCGCCTCGCAGGCTGCAAGGCCTGCTAAAGGCGATAGCGTGGGCAATTGCTGGGACGGCAAAAAAACGTCGAAGGCGCAGGAAAACATTAAGTTGGCCCCCTCTCTGTTTTGCCAGGTGCGGCCTGACCGGCCGCGGCCGCTGTCCTGCAGATGGGCACCCAACAGCCACGGGCGCGCCAATTGCCCGCTGCCGGCACGAGCCTTGGCCATGAGCTCGGCGTTGGTCGACAGGGTCCTGGCTTTCCATTCGACGTGTTTGAAGCCGGGCAGGGCGGCTGACAAGCCCTCTGTGAGTTGGGCAGGCGAGGGCAGGAGCAGGGCGGGCGAAGTAGACATTAATTCGGCAACAATGTGTAGCGTAAAATGGGCAAGCTTAGGTTATAACTCAAACGGTCTATTATGCTTGCTCGTACCGAAAAAATCTCATTCCAAGGCTTGGCCGGCGCCATCGATTGCGTGCTGGATCTCCCCATGGGCGCGCCGCGTGGCTGGGCGCTGGTGTTGCATCCGCACCCGCTACATGGCGGCGCCCGCGAGAATAAAATCGTTACCACCATAGCGCGCGCTTGCGTGCAGCACGGCCTGATAGCGGTGCGCCCCAACTTTCGTGGGGTGGGCGATTCGGCTGGGGAGTTCGACCGTGCGGTAGGCGAAACTGCCGATATGCAGGAATTGGTTCGCCAGTTCACCAGTGCTTATCCTGATGCTGCGGCAGGCAAGTGGGTGCTGGCGGGGTTTTCGTTCGGCACCTCTGTGGCGGCGCAACTGTATTCCGAGCTGGCAGAAGCTGCCGATAAATTGCCGGATGCCCTGTTGCTGGCCGGTTCGGCGGTAGACCGCTTCAAATTCCGTGATGTTGTCGTTCCTGAAACAACTTTTCTGGTGCATGGTGAAACCGATGAGGTCGTACCGTTGTCAGAAGCTATGGATTTTGCACGCAGGCATGGGTTGCCTATGGTCGTCGTGCCCGAGGCCAGCCACTTTTTCCATGGCAAGCTAATTGCGCTCAGGCTACTGATCGAGCAACGCCTGGCTTCCGTATAAAAATGCGCGGGCCCTATAATGGCGCTTCAATGCCGTTTGTTTTACTAACGGATATTCTTTACGATATGGCGATGACACTCAATAATTTCCGCTTTCAATCTTCCCGTTTTTCACATTTCCTTGCCGGATTTGCTCTGGCCATTTCGCCAGTTTTTGCATCGGCCCAAAACACCCCCACACCGCCGGCCGCTGATGCGCCCGCCGTTGTCGAGCCTGCAGTGCTTAACGCCGGCGGCATCGCTACAGTGGGCGAATTGGCAACCGTTCCGGCGCCTAACCTGACGGCCCGTGCCTGGCTTACGCTGGATGCCAACAGCGGGCAAATCATCGCCGCGCAAAACCCTGACGAAAAAATCGAGCCTGCTTCCCTGACTAAGCTGATGTCGGCTTATCTGATTTTCGAAGCTATCGACAATAAGCGTCTGGCTTTGGATCAATTGGTCAATGTTTCCGAAAAGGCCTGGAAAACCGAAGGTTCGCGCATGTTCATCAAACCCAACACTCAAGTGTCGGTGGATGAGCTTTTGCAGGGCCTTATCGTCCAATCGGGTAATGACGCTACAGTGGCGCTGGCCGAAGCGGTAGCAGGAAGCGAGTCGGCGTTCGCCGCCCTCATGAACGAGGAAGCCGCCAAACAAGGCTTGCGCGATACCCATTTCGTGAATTCCACGGGCCTGCCTGACCCCACCCACTTGACGACCGTGCGCGATTTGGCGACATTGGCTCGTAATATGGTGGAAAAGCATCCCCAGTATCTTCATTATTACAGCCAGAAAGAATTTACCTATAACAAGATTAAGCAAAACAATCGCAACCGCCTGTTATGGTCGGACCCTACGGTTGATGGCTTGAAGACTGGTCATACCCAATCGGCGGGATATTGTCTGGTGGCCACCGCGATGCGCGATGGACGCCGCGTCGTGTCGGTTATTGTTGGCGCCAGCAGCGATGCGGCTCGTACGGAAAACAGCCTGAAGCTCTTGAACTGGAGCTTCCAGAACTTCGACACCGTCAAATTGTTCGACAACACTCAGCCCGCCGTCAAAGCGCGCGTGTGGGAAGGTGAGGTCGAAACAGTTGGCCTGAGCAGCATGGAGCCTACCTGGGTCACTGTACCGCGCGGCAAGGGCCCGCAAGTCATCCCACTGGCGCAGTACACCCAGCCCCTCATTGCGCCACTGAAAAAGGGCAGCAAGGTCGGTACGGTCTCGCTGTCGCTTGACGGCAAAGTATTGCGTGAAGATGCGCTTTACGTATTGGATGATGTGCCGGAAGCGGGGTTTTTTGGCCGCATGTACGACAAGATTCGTTTGATGTTTGAATAATAAAAGGTCCCGAAAATGATTCCTGATGTCGATTGCGACAGTATTGTTTACCTGAATGGCGATTACGTGCGCTTGGGCGATGCCAAGATTTCCGTGCTGGATCGCGGATTTATTTTCGGCGATGGCATTTATGACGTGGTTCCTGCCTATAACGGCAAGCCGTTCCGCATGGATGGCCATCTGGCCCGTCTTGAGCGCAGCCTGGCAGCCATCGACATCAAGGTTGACCTTAAGCGTTCCGATTGGGAGCAACTGGTCAATGACTTGATCAAGCGGTCCGGGCTGGGCGACTGCATGGTGTATGTTCAGGTAAGTCGCGGCGTGGCCAAGCGCGACCATGCTTTCCCTAAAGACACCAAGCCTACTGTTTTCTGCATGGTTACGCCATTTACGCGACCTGGCGCAGCCGCGCGCGAACAGGGCCTAAGCACTGTGGGCATGACGGATATCCGCTGGTTGCGTTGTGAAATCAAGTCAGTTTCTTTGCTGGGCAATGTGCTGGCCAAACAATACGCGGTCGATGCCGGTGTGGACGAAGTCCTGCAATTTCGCGACGGCTATTTGTCGGAAGGTTCCTCGTGCAATATTTGGGTCGTCAAAGACGGCGTTTTACTGGCGCCTCCGCGCAGTAACCTGATTCTGGAAGGAATACGCTATGGCTTGCTGGAAGAGCTCGCCGCCGAAGCGGGTATTGCATTCAACGCGCGTCCGATTTCCCAGCAAGAAGCTGAAAGCGCCGACGAACTGATGTTGTCTTCGGCCACCAAAGAAATCCTGCCTATCACCACGCATAACGGCAAGCCAGTAGGCACGGGTAAGCCGGGCAAGGTCTATGCCGCGTTGCGGGCAGGCTACGACAAGGCCATTGCCGCTCTTTAAGTTTATTGCACAGGTTATCAGTACGCGTATGCACGAAATACCACCCGAAGAATCTCTGATCGAGTATCCCAGTGACTTTCCCATTAAAGTGATGGGTAAGGCGCATCCTGATTTTGCGCAAACGCTAACTGAACTTGTGCTGCAGTTTGACCCGGTGTTTGACCCGTCGACGGTAGAAATGCGGCCCAGTAAGGGCGGCAATTATATAAGCCTGACGTTTACTGTTCGGGCCACCTCGCGCCAGCAGCTGGATGATTTGTATCGCGCCTTGCATGGTCATGACATGGTTTCTATTGTTCTATAGGCGTGCGCTGCGTCAATGATCGAGCATAAATGGTGGCCGCGTCCCGCGCCTTATCTGGCGGTGTGGGATGCCATGCGCGAGTTTACCGAAACGCGCGACGAAAGCACCCCTGACCAGATCTGGCTGGTCGAGCATCCTCCGGTTTATACCCTGGGCCAGGCCGGCAAGCCCCAGCATATTCTGGATAGCGGCGATATTCCCATAGTCCAATGCGATAGGGGCGGGCAAGTCACTTATCACGGGCCGGGGCAATTGGTCGCATACTGCCTGATCGATTTGCGCCGCTTGAAAATTTTCGTCAAAGAATATGTCGCGCTGCTGGAAGACGTCGCCATTCAACTGCTTGCCGATTTGGGCATAGCGGGCGCCTGTCTCAAGCCTGGTGCGCCAGGGGTCTATGTGCCTGTGGCCAATGGCAGTCTTGCCAAGATCGCCGCCCTGGGCATCAAGATCCGCAAGGGTTGCGCCTATCACGGCCTGGCTCTGAATGTCGACATGGATCTGGGGCCGTTCCTGGGCATCAACCCATGCGGCTACGAAGGGTTGGAAACTGTCGATTTGCGGTATTGTGGGGTAGACGCTAATGTTGCTCAAGTAGGCGAAATGCTCGCGGTACGTTTAACGCAGGCGTTTGCCGCCCAGGCTGGCAGCAATACCGATACCTAGACCAATTCCGGAGACAAAAAACATGACTACGCAAAACGCATTGCTATTATCCGCCAAGCAGAACGGGGTGCTGACACTGACCCTTAACCGGCCAGATCAGTTCAATGCCCTGTCCGAGGAACTGTTGGCCGAGTTGCAACGCCAGCTTGATGGCGCCGCCCAAGACGACGCATTGCGTTGCGTGGTGCTGGCCGCCGAGGGGCGGGCTTTTTGTGCGGGTCATGATCTGAAACAAATGCGCGCGACGCCCGACGAGCGTTATTACCAACAGTTATTTGCGCAGTGCGGCAGGGTCATGCAAAGCATCGTTAATTTGCCTGTGCCGGTTATTGCGCGAGTGCAAGGCACGGCAACGGCGGCTGGATGCCAGCTGGTGGCCAGCTGCGACTTGGCGGTAGCCGCCGATACCGCTAAATTCGCCGTTTCCGGAATCAATGTCGGCTTATTCTGCTCCACTCCCGCCGTGGCCTTGACGCGAAATGTGCCCGCCAAGAAAGCGTTTGAAATGCTGATAACCGGTCAGTTCATCAGTGCCGCCGACGCGGTGGACAACGGGCTGATCAATCAGGCGGTAGCCCCCGACCAATTGGATGCGGCGGTCGACGCCCTGGTGCAGGCCATTTGCTCCAAAAGTCCGGTGGCAGTGCGTACCGGCAAAGCCATGTATCATCGTCAGCGCGGTATGAACCTTAGCGATGCCTACGATTATGCGGGCCAGGTAATGGCCCAAAACATGATGGCCGAGGATGTTGGCGAAGGCATCGACGCCTTTATGCAAAAGCGCCATCCTGTCTGGAAAGGCCGCTGAGCCAGCAGGGTGATTAGGCAGGCCGGGCCTGCGCGCGTTAAAATAGTACCTTGCAACCGTTTTACGTGGGGCTTGCGCGGCAACGCCTACAAGTCCACGTCGATCTTTTCACCCGATAGCGGGCGGCGTGAAGCACGCTGCCGCTTTTGAGCACGAAGCGTATATGCTTCGGTGCAGGAAATCGTATGACTACTTCCGTTGACCAGCCTGCAGAACGTAAACCTACTGTACGTCCCGTCCCTTACGACCCAACGCAAAAGCAGAAGGCGGGTGACAAGACGTCGCGTATCCCCATCAAGGTCGTTCAGGCCGAACGCCTGAAAAAGCCCGAATGGATACGGGTCAAGGCCGCTGCGCCTGGTTCGCGCTTTTATGACATCAAGCGCATATTACGCGAACATAATCTGCATACGGTTTGCGAAGAGGCTTCGTGTCCGAACATAGGTGAATGCTTCGGCAAGGGCACCGCCACGTTCATGATCATGGGCGACAAATGCACCCGTCGCTGTCCTTTCTGTGACGTGGGGCATGGCCGTCCCGATCCGCTTGATGTCAACGAGCCCGAAAACCTGGCGCGCAGCATCGCCGCCATGAAACTGTCGTATGTGGTTATTACCTCGGTCGACCGCGACGACCTGCGCGACGGCGGCGCTGCTCATTTTGTCGAATGCATCAGCAAGGTGCGCGAAATGTCGCCCACTACCCGCATCGAAGTATTGGTGCCCGATTTTCGTGGCCGCCTGGATCGTGCGCTGGGTATTCTTAATGATGGTCCACCGGACGTCATGAACCATAACCTTGAAACCGTGCCGCGTTTGTACAAGCAGGCACGGCCAGGTTCCGATTACCATCATTCGCTCAAACTACTGTCTGATTTCAAGGTGCTGCACCCCAATGTGCCGACCAAGTCCGGCCTGATGCTTGGGTTGGGCGAGACCGACGAGGAAATCCTCGAGGTCATGCGCGACATGCGGGCGCATAACGTCGATATGCTGACCATAGGTCAGTATCTTCAGCCTTCCGAACATCACCTGCCGGTTTTGCGCTATGCGCACCCCGATATCTTCAAGATGCTGGAACGCGAAGCCTACGCAATGGGCTTTAGCCACGCTGCCGTGGGCGCCATGGTGCGTTCGTCCTACCATGCCGACGAGCAGGCGCATTCGGCCGGTGTTGCATGATTCTGTAAAGCGCTGGAATAAGAAGCAGCTCTGTTTTGAACTGGCCTGAAGAAGTTTGGGCAGTGAAACGCTAAGGGTATAAGGCCTGAATTCGGTATTGCACTGGGTTCAGGCCTTTTGGTTTTGATGCGTTGGTGTCGGTAATGATTGTTGCTCAGTGATTCTTGTTCAGTGATGCTTGCCGTCACACGCCGCTGGTGTGGTGAGGGGGATATGGGCTCCTCGTGGCCCGATTCGGCGCCCTGCGCGCCGAACCAGCGCGGCTTGGCTCGTACGCCCATTCGGGCTGCCTTCGCCTACGTCCCGCTGGCTGGCCCCTACGCCGGGTGCCCCGAAAGTCGCTCATATCCCCCTCACCACACCAACGGCTGCGTTAGATCGATTCGCAAGATCGCTGGGATGGGTCGCGTGCTTGGCATGCTATCGACGGCCTCGGCAGGTTCAAAAGAACTCATGCGCCCGTCCTCCGCGCCCCGCCAGCCGGGACGCTCCGGACATTGGGGCTGATACGAGCGACGGTAGTCGGTAGTGGTGACGATTGCCATAACTGTTGCCTGCACAGGTCAATCGCCAGTCTCACGTAAAAACGCCAAGCACGCTATCCGTCCCGGCGGCGATTCAAACCTCCATGATGCAGCGGGGCAGGTCCTGGGAGGGGATGTTGCAGCGACTTTCGGTGGCGAGCGAGACGCACGCGAAGGCAGCCCGAATGGGCGCACGAGCGGGGCGAAGCGATGTTCGGCGCCGCAGGGCGCCGAACCGTCAACGAGGAGCAAAACATCCCCTCCCAGGACCTGACACGCGTATCAAGAAAGAAGCCAAAATCAAGCAAGAACGCCTAGCCCACTAGCGTATATAAAAAAACAGCGTATTTAGGGGCCGTCTTTTCTATTCCAGTGCCGAGTTTGCGTTGCGACAAAGACGCCGCATGCAACAGCGAGTCCAATGGTATTGCAGCGGCACGTTGCCGGCCTGCATGGAAAGCACCGAAGGTAGCGACATGCGCACCCTGTTCAAGATCACTGTAATTGCCGGCTTGGTTGTAGCCGGTACGGCAACGTACTTTTCAGTGGACGGTACCGCCTGGCAAAAACAGGACTTAACCGAGTTGGTAACCATCAAGGCAGGTGAATTCAGCTATTACCCGGCAGGCGATTTTCTGCACAATGGCAATCCGGTCAACCCCAAGGCCCGCATCCTGCGGTTTGACCACGACTTTCAAATCATGAAACGACAGGTCAGCCAGGCCGAATATGCGGCCTGCGTCAGCGACGGGGCATGCAAAAAGCTGGATAAGGCTTTGCGTGAGGCGATCGCGCCCGACCGGCCTGCTGTAGGCATCAGTTGGCGTGATGCCACTGCCTATGCTGCCTGGTTCTCGGCGCGCGTAGGGCAGTCGTATCGCTTGCCTACCTATGCCGAATGGGTCTATGCGGCTGGCTCGGCCTATGAAGAAGAGCTGATCGTCGATGTTTCCGACCCCAACGATCCTGCTCAGCGCTGGTTAGCTGAATACGCCCTTGAAACCCAGCGCAAGGCTGTCGTGGACGAGGAGCCTCAAGTCTTTGGCCGTTTTGGCACTAGTTCGACGGGCGTATTGGATATGGCGGGGAACGTTTGGGACTGGACCGATACCTGCCACTTGCGCCAGTATGTAGATCAGGATGGCGGCGAAGTCATGCCGCCTGGGGAAAACTGCGGGATTCGTGTCACGGCGGGCAAACACCGCAGCTATATTTCAGATTTTATACGCGACCCTAAAAACGGGGCATGCTCGGTCGGCGTGCCTCCCAGCAACCTGGGGATCCGTCTGGTGCGTGATACTACCGGCAAAGGGGGCAAGGCTGAACAAACCCTGCGTTCCCGTCTGACCATTTCATGAGGAATGGCTCGGCAATGCCGGGTGGGCAGCTAAACCGTCAGGCTTACTCGACGATGATGCGTGTGGTGCGGGCCGTGGCAGGAGCATGCGGCCCCTCGGCCAGGCGTATCAGGTCGTCTATGGCACAGACCACAATGCGCTTGCGCCCACTAGTGACAAGGCCGCGTTCTTTCCAGGCGCTCATCAGTCGGCTTACGGTGTGCAACGTGGTGCCGGTCATTTCGGCGATGTCCTGGCGCGTAATGGGAAAGTCGATCATGACGCCTTCGGGCGTTTGCTGGCCAGACTGGTCTACCAGCCGCAATATGGCGCGCGCGACTCGTTGTTCGACTTCTTCCGTGGAAAGTTCTTGTATGCGGGAATGGGCGTCTTGCAGGCGCTGGCCTACGGTTTGTAGTGCGTTGGATGCAAAGTGGGGATTTGTAGTGGTGAACTGCTCCCATTCCGTTGAGGGCCAGCTAAGCGCAAGACTTTCTTGAACGGCAATGGTCGATGCCGGGTAGTTGGGCCGGCGCATGGCGCGTGCAATACCGAATACCTCGCCGGGGCTTACATAGCGGACCACTATTTGTTCACCGTCGGGGGTTATCTGGACGACTTTCAGATGGCCATGAAGCAGTACGAAAAAACGATCGGCCACTTCGCCCTGGCGAAAGGCGGCGTCGCCCGTATTCAGACGACAGACCTGAGCCGTCTGCAATATGGTATCCAAAGCCGCATCAGGCAGTGACTTGAATAGATCAAGATTTTTAATAATAGACCGACTCAGCTGAGCAGGCATTGCGAATCCATGTGGGTAAGCAGAAAGCCGATTTTAGCATTGCAGCCTATGGAACATTGGGCTTATAGGTCCAGGGTCGGCTGTGGCGGGCGACGACGTTGTGTAAATAAACCCACGAATCGCACATAATTAGTAGAAACCCGAATAAATGTACTTGGAAGTTTGCGCTGCAACAAAGAAGGCATTGTGCTGCCAGTATCAAATGGACACATGCACCAATAACACGGCTTCAAGTAGTTTGCCTCACCGTCAAACCAGCCTTGTAGGTGTTCGAAATCATTCGAACTTTTCTTTGTAAACGGAGCTTCATCATGGAACGTCGTTCATTTCTTAAAACAGCAGGTTTGGGTGCAATGGCCGGCTCGGCCGCAATGGCAGCTCCCGCATTAGCCAAAGGCAATCCTGATGCCGTGAAAGGCAAGGCAATGACGGAAGCGGAAATCGGCAAACTCAAGCGCATCAAAGTAGACCTGGTTGCGCCTCCCATGGTGCACAAACATGACCAGGTGGTCGATGCCGCCCCGCGTGTTGTCGAGTTCACCATGACAATAGAAGAAAAGAAGATGGTGATCGACGACAAGGGTACAACGATCCAGTCCATGACCTTCAACGGCTCCATGCCTGGTCCCACCCTGGTGGTGCATGAAGGCGATTATCTCGAACTAACGCTGATCAATCCGTCTGCCAACGCCATGCCGCATAACGTGGATTTCCACGCTGCAACCGGTGCACTGGGCGGCGCCTCCCTCACCAACGTTAACCCCGGCGAACAGGCAACCCTGCGTTTCAAGGCAGACCGTTCCGGTACGTTCGTTTACCACTGCGCGCCGACGGGCATGGTCCCATGGCATGTAGTGTCGGGCATGAACGGTACTGTCATGGTGCTGCCACGCGGTGGCCTAAAGGATCCCAACGGCAAATCCTTGCGTTACGACAAGGTCTACACCATTGGCGAATTCGACCTTTACATTCCTAAAGGCGCCGATGGCAAGTACAAGGAATACGCCACCCTGGCCGATAGCTACGAAGATACGGTTGCTGTCATGCGCACCCTGGTTCCCAGTCATGTGGTATTCAACGGCAAGGTCGGGGCACTGACGGGCGAAGGCGCCATGAAGGCCAACGTCGGGGAAACTGTCTTGTTCATTCATTCACAGGCCAACCGCGATACGCGTCCTCACCTTATCGGCGGGCATGGCGACTGGGTCTGGGAAACTGGCAAGTTCGACAACGCGCCTGAAAAGAACCTTGAAACCTGGTTCATCCGCGGCGGTTCGGCAGGCGCGGCACTCTATACCTTCAAGCAGCCTGGTGTGTACGCCTACGTCAACCACAACCTGATCGAAGCCTTTGAATTAGGCGCCGCAGGCCACGTGGTAGTCGAAGGCAAATGGAACGACGACTTGATGAAACAGGTCAAGGCGCCTGGTCCTATTGTGAAGTAAAAGCGGTTTTTAGAAAAAGGTCCGTCAACCGGCGGACCCGACTGACGAAATATTGGAGACAATAATGTTTAAGCTTGCCTATGCTGCCTTGGCCATTGCACTGGGAGTCCTGCTGGCGCCGGTTGCGGCTTTCGCCGCAGGCGATGCTGCGGCAACCGTAAATCCGGCTGGCGAGAAACTGTATAAAAGCGCATGCGTGACTTGCCATAGTACTGGCATAGCCAATGCGCCCAAACTTGGGAACAAGGCTGCCTGGGCACCCTTGATCGCGCAAGGTATGGATGCCATGGTGGAAGTTGCCATCAAAGGTAAGGGTGCCATGCCGCCACGTGGTGCTTCATCGGCTGACGACGTCACGTTGCGCGCTGCTGTTGAATATATGGTGCATGCGTCCCAATAGGCTGATGGGAGCCTGGTGCAAGTAATCGACAGTATCTTTTTTGCACCATGCAATTCCCATAATGCATCGGGAAAATACTGATCTTTAAACTGGATTAGCTCGTTACACTGGCTCCATGTCATAGGCATGGAGCTTTTTTATTTCGTTGTTTTATTGGTCTACCCGTCTAACGTATTTATAAAAAGGGCAGCATAAACATGAAGTTAATCCAGAAAACCATACTTTTGTCCGCATTGGCCGCCGGCTTTTTCAGCTTGGCAGGTATTGCGCAAGCACGTGATCTGACCATTGCGCTGCGTTCCGAACCCAGCTCTATGGATCCGCAGTTTCATTCGCTTACTCCGAACACTCAGCTTTCTGAAACCCTTTTCGACCCTCTGGTCCGTACTGATGCCAATGCCAAACCGGTAGCCTCGTTGGCCGAATCCTGGACGGTCGATGGCAATGTCTGGATTTTCAAGCTTCGTCCCAACGTCAAGTTTGCCGATGGTTCGCCCTTTACCTCTGCTGATGTGCTGTTTACGTATGCGCGGGTTCCCAAGGTGCCCAATAGTCCGTCGTCCTATTCCTTGTACTTGAGCGCCGTCGACAAGGTCGAGGCGCTAGACGACTTGACCATCAAGATCACGACCAAGGGGCCGTCACCAGTGCTGCTGCCCAACTTGTCCATGGTGCCCATCATGTCGCATAAGGCTGCGGCCGGCGCCGCGCCCGAGGGGAAAACCACAGTCGAACTCAATCGCGGCGATGGGCTGGTGGGTACAGGGCCTTATCAATTTGTTTCCTGGAAGCGCGGCGCTGAAATCGTCTTCAAGCGCAATCCCCATTATTGGGGCGACAAGCCCGATTGGGATAGGGTCATCTATCGGCCAATTTCCAATTCGGCCGCGCGGGTTGCCGCGCTATTGGCTGGTGATGTCGATCTTATCGAAGATCCGCCCACGGACGATTTGCCTAAATTAAAGCAAGACAAGAATCTGCATGTCCAGGAAACCCCATCAGTACGTGTCATTTATATTGCCTTGAATCAGGGCAAGGAAGTCCCCCCGGGGATGTCTGGCACTTCGGGGAAGAACCCGCTGGCCGACAAGCGCGTGCGCGAAGCCTTGTCGCTGGCTATCGACCGCAAGGCCATTGTCGAGCGGGTAATGGGCGGGGCGGCGCAAACCGCGGCCAATCTGCTGGCATATCCCGGTTTTGGCACAGCCAAGGCCTTAGCGGAAGTTCCGCCGGCAGACGCAGCCAAAGCCAAAGAACTGTTGGCGGCAGCCGGTTACCCTGATGGCTTTACGGTCTCGTTGGGGTCTCCTGCGGGGCGTTACACCAATGACCAACGCATCGCCCAGGTTGTCGCCTCCATGTGGGCGCGCATCGGTGTAAAAACCGAGGTCGAGACCATGGCGCCACCCGTGTTCTTCAAAAAACGCGACAGCTATGCCTTTAGTACCTACTTGGCAGGGTGGGCGGCAAGTTCCGGTGAAATGCTCAACCCGCTTATGGCGCTCGTGGTCACTAAAGACCCTGCCTTGGGTTTGGGCACGACCAACTGGAGCAAGTACACCAACCCGGAGCTCGACAAGCTGGTGCTTGAGGCTTCCCGAACGCTGGACGACGACAAGCGCTCGGAAATGCTACAGAAGGCCGGCACCATGGTCATGGCGGACTACGGCATCTTGCCGTTGCAGTTTGAATTGTCCGTATGGGCAATGAAGAAAGACATTCAATACGGGGGACGGACTGACCAGATGACGCTGGCGCAGTACATGACGCTGGCCAAGTAAGCCGGGCAAAAGCCTGTGCTGCTAACCATTCTTCACCGGCTGCTGCAGACGGTGCTGGTCGTGCTGGTCATGTCGGCACTGGTGTTCGCCGGCCTTTACCTGGTCGGCGACCCGGTGGCCATGCTTGCCAGCCCGGAGGCCAGCGACGCCCAGCGTGAACTTTTGCGCCAAAGCCTGGGCCTGGATCTGCCTCTGTGGCAACAGTATTTCATTTTCCTGGGCAAGGCGGCGCAGCTGGATTTCGGCAATAGCTTCTTGACCGGCGAGCCGGCCATGCGCCTGATCCTGGAGCGCATGCCGGCCACCCTCGAGCTGGCCACGTTGGCTATGCTCAGTTCCATGCTTATCGGCGTGCCGCTGGGCATTTATGCAGGTCTCAAACCGCAAAGCGTCAGTGCGCGCTCCATCATGACGGGTTCAGTGCTGGGCTTCTCTTTGCCTAATTTCTGGGTGGGGTTGATGCTCATCATGTTGTTTGCCGTCATGCTGGGCTGGTTTCCTGCGGGTGGACGCGGGCCGGTGCAGTGGGTGGGGCCGATACAGCTCAGCATCTTCAGTTGGCAGGGTTTGCAAAGTCTGGCCTTGCCTGTGGCGACGATTGCCACGGCCAAATGCGCGCTCATCATTCGGGTGACCCGAGCCGCTACCCGAGAATGCCTGCCACAAGACTATATCAAGTACGCACGCGCTAAAGGCTTGCGCGACCGGCGCGTGTTAGGCGTACATTTGCTCAAGAACATACTCATCCCCATCGTGACCATAGGCGGGCTGGAATATGGGCAGGTCATCGCCTTCGCTGTCGTAACCGAAACCGTATTTTCCTGGCCAGGAATGGGCAAGCTATTGATCGATTCCATCATTACCCTGGATCGACCCGTCGTGGTGGCTTATTTGATGTTGACGGTCGTTTTTCTTGCTGGCTTGAACTTGTTGGTTGATATTGCGTACACGCTGCTGGATCCGCGGGTGCGTCTAGGGGGAGCGGCATGACGGCGGCGGCGCTGGCACATGAGAGCTTGTGGCGGGTCTTCATGGCGCAATTCCTGGCCAGTCGGCTTGCCATCGTGGGGCTGGTGCTGCTGGTGATCTTTCTGGTGCTGGCCATCTTCGCGCCGTGGATCGCTCCGCAGAACCCCTTTGATATCGCTACTTTGGACATCATGGACTCCAAGCTGCCGCCGGGCAGCGTCAATGCCGATGGCAGCATGACGTATTGGCTGGGAACCGACGGACAGGCGCGCGATGTGTTTTCCGCCATCTTGTACGGCATGCGCATTAGTCTGTTCGTAGGTGTGACTTCGGTGTCGGCCGCGTTTCTTATCGGTACCGCCGCGGGTCTGGTGTCGGCTTACTTTGGAAGACGTGTCGACGCTGTGTTGATGCGTATCGTCGACATTCAGTTATCGTTTCCAGCAATTCTGGTGGCCTTGATATTGCTGGCAGTGCTTGGCAAAGGCGTGGATAAGGTCATCTATGCCTTGATTGCCGTGCAATGGGCCTATTTTGCGCGGGCAGCCAGGGCGGCGGCTATCGTCGAGCGCAATAAAGAATATGTCGAGGCGGCCAGGTGCATGTCGTTGTCGTGGCACCGCATCCTGTGGCGCCATGTGTTTCCCAATTGCATTCCGCCACTCATGGTTATCGCCACCATTGATCTGGCGCATGCTATCGCTCTGGAAGCCACGCTGTCGTTCCTGGGCGTGGGAGTGCCGGTTACCGAGCCGTCGTTGGGCATGCTGATTTCCAATGGCTTCGAGTTTTTGCTGTCGGGCAATTACTGGATATCTTTTTTCCCCGGCATTGCGTTGGCGCTGGTGGTGATTGCCATCAACCTGGTCGGCGATCATTTGCGCGATATTCTCAATCCTCGAAACGAGATCCAGGGGGCGAGCTTGTGAACCATGATCACATCTCGCTATCCGGCGAACTGCTGCTGGATGTCCAGGGACTCAGAACCTGGTTTCATACGCGCGAGGGCATTGTCAAGGCTGTGGATGGCGTATCACTGCAGTTGCGGCAGGGCGAAATCCTTGGGCTGGTTGGGGAGTCAGGTTCGGGAAAGAGCATTACCGGGTTTTCTTTGTTGAATTTGGTAGATGAGCCAGGGCGCATGCGGGCTGACCGCCTTTTCTTCGATGGCCAGGATCTGCAAAAGCTGTCGCCCGAAGAATACCGTCACTTGCGCGGTCGCGATATGGCGATGATTTTTCAGGATCCTTCGACAACCTTGAACCCGGTATTGCGCATTGACACGCAAATGATAGAGGCCGTGCAGGCGCACCAGCCGATATCGCGCCGCGCTGCCAGGGCGCGGGCCCTGGAAGTGTTGAAGAAGGTAGGTATACCGGCGCCCGAAGAGCGCCTGCGGGTGTATCCACATCATTTGTCGGGCGGTATGCGCCAACGCATCGCCATCGCCATTGCCTTGCTGAATTCGCCCAAATTGATCATTGCCGACGAGCCGACAACGGCGCTGGACGTCACGATACAAGGTCAAATCCTTTACGAGGTCCAGAAGCTGTGCCGTGAAACCGGTACTGCGCTGATCTGGATTACGCATGACCTGGCTATTGTGTCGGGTCTCGCCGACAGGCTGGCGGTGATGTATGCCGGGCGTATCGTCGAAACGGCCCCGACGAGCCAGATCATAGGCGCGGCCCAGCATCCTTATACGCACGGGCTGGTTTCTTCGATTCCGTCTGTGCAAACGCGGGGCCATGATCTGTTCCAGATCCCCGGTTCCACACCGTCGCTATTGAACCTGCCTGTGGGCTGTCCGTTTCGCACGCGTTGCTATCGTGCCAGCGCCCAATGCGAAAGTGATCCCGTCCTTGAGGAGGTTGCTCCTGGGCATTGGGTGAGCTGTTGGCACAAGGGGGTGGAAAAAACATGAGCATACTGAGCTTGCGCCAGGTGCATCGGCACTATACGCAGCCCGTGGACTGGCTGGAACGTTTGGGCGGACTGGTGAAGGCGCGCCGCGAGCCGCAGTCGGTGCAGGCTGTCGCGGGCGTGGACCTGGATGTGAGGGCGGGCGAGGTCTTGGGCATCGTGGGCGAATCCGGCTGTGGCAAATCCACCCTCGGTCGCGTAATTACTGGGATATTGCCGCCTACATCCGGCGAAGTCATTTACAAAGGGCAGGACGTCAGCCAGCTAGACAAAGCAGCCCGGCGCGACTACGAGTTGGGCGTGCAAATGATTTTTCAGGATCCCTTTTCGTCGCTCAATCCTCGTATGCGTGTTATCGATATTATCGGTGAAGCGCCTGTCGTGCATGGCATGGTCAAGCGAAGTGGAAAGGAAGCGTATGTGGCTGAGCTCATGCAGCAGGTCGGACTGGATCCCGCGTATCGATTCCGCTACCCACATCAGTTTTCAGGTGGGCAGCGCCAGCGTATCGGGGTTGCACGGGCCTTGGCGCTTAAGCCAGCGTTGATCGTATGCGACGAACCGGTGGCGGCACTGGATGTGTCTATTCAGGCGCAGGTGCTTAATTTGTTTATCCAGTTGCGCAGGGACCTGGGGCTGACCTATTTTTTCATTAGCCATAACCTGGGCGTGGTCAGCCACGTTGCCGACCGCGTCGCCATCATGTATTTGGGGCGCATCGTTGAAATCGCCGATACCGAAGCCATTTTCAGCCACGCCAATCATCCGTATACGCAGGCGCTCATCAAGGAGCTCCCGGCATTGCGTACTGACCAGCGGCAATTCGTACCGATCAAAGGTGAATTGCCGTCGCCCCTTGCGCCGCCTTCAGGGTGCCCCTTCCATCCGCGATGTCCCATGGCCATGGCCAGGTGCAAGGTTGAGCGTCCCTTGCTGAAGACGGTAGGCCGGGGCCAGCAGGCATACGGCTTGCTCCACGCGCAAGTTACGCCGCATCAAAGTGCCTGTCATTTGAATGACCCACAATCTATGGAGACGAAATGAGATTCGCCGACGAAGGCTTTGAGCCTTATGTGTTGTCCATGCCGACCAGTACCGCTATTCCATTGGTATGCGACTCGCCGCACAGCGGCGTGATCTATCCGGCCGATTTCCTGAGCTGCCTGCCTGCGTCGGTGTTGCGTTCCGGCGAAGACACCTATGTCGATGAGCTTTGGCAGGCGCTTCCGTCGGTGGGCGCGACGTTGTTGGCTGCCAATTTTCCCCGCACTTATATTGACCCAAATCGAGAGTTGGATGACATCGACCCGAATATATTGGCTGAGCCGTGGACGTCGGAATTACACCCGACCGAGAAGTCGCGCCTGGGACACGGCTTGATATGGAGCAGTGTGCGCAATCAAGAGATGTACGATCGCAAGTTGTGGGTGGCCGAGGTGGAAAACCGCATAGGTACGTATCACCAGCCCTATCACGCGGCATTGAACCAGCAGATCGAAAACGCCTACGAGCGCTTCGGTGGCGTATGGCATTTGAATCTGCACTCCATGCCATCCAATTCCTACGAATTGCTTGAAATCGACACCGACAAGCCTTTGGCCGATTTTGTGCTGGGCGACCGCGACGGAACCACCTGCGATCCGACCTTGACTGGAATTATCGAGGACTTTCTTCTTGAGTGCGGCTATACGGTAGCGCGTAATGATCCATTCAAGGGTGTGGCGTTGATTGCGCGCATTGGCCGCCCCGAAGAAAATCGCCACAGTTTGCAAATTGAGGTGAATCGGGCGCTATACATGGATGAAGACAGCTACGAGAAGTCAGCCAATTTCACGACGCTGCAAAAAGACTTGGCGCAACTGGGTGTGAAAGTTGCCGATTTCGTGAAACTGTTGATCTGACCGATGTGCCGCCTTAAACCAGTTGCGTGTCGATAAACGTGAAGCGCGAGGATTGCCCCGGGCGTTCGTAAACTTCCCAATCCACCTGTTTCGGACCAATACGCATATCGGCCGTCGCCATGGTGTTTTCGGCGTCGCTGTCATCGGGGGCTGCGCGGTAAATGGGGAACTGCTTGTTTTCCTGATCCGCCAGGATGCGCAATGGGTCGATATCGGCGGGGTTGCCTGGGCTGGCGGATTCGGCATCACGAAGTAACGCGTCGCCGCGCTGTTGGCGATGCAGGGACGAGTCGGTAACAACCTGTGGAAAGGCTTGCATTGCCTCGTGCACGATGTGGTTGGCGTGCAGGGCCGGTGTTTGTATGGACCGGGATGAAACCCCCTGGGAATTGAACTCTATGCTGAGCAGATCGGGGCTTGCGCGTTGAGCCACGCTTAAGTGAAAGCCGCCAGCGCGCTGGGTATTGCGCAGGAGTTCGGCGGCTTGCGGCAGTTCCGATTGATTCAGCAGGGCGCGGGTCAGGACCATGCGTGGTACGCCCACAGTGACTTGCCGGGAACGCAGATTATTGACGGTCATGGCCAGGCCATGCTCGTTGACGGCAAAGGTATGGCCAGGGATGGACGCGGGGTACACAAACGATACAAAACGCGGCCCTTTGTCAGGGGCCGCCTGCGCTATTCCGCAGTAGCCGGCAAATCCGGGGTCTCCATCTTCGTTGTGCGTGATGCGCGAGCCGCCAGCCACCGGCAGTTGTACAGTCGTGCAGCCATCGGGCGCCATGGACCAGACGTCGCCCCGGCAGTTCCATAAAAATACATCTTCAGGGGGAAGTTCAAGTCCGGCGGCCAGCCCCAGCAGCTCTTGGTGAATGAGCGGAAAATGTTGCTCAACCAGCGCCTGCATCGCGCGGGCGGCATCGCTGCCGCGCCATGCCATGACGCTGTTCCAGGAAGAGGACGATATCAAGTAGGAATGAGCGGCTTGCGCACCGAATTTGCCCAGGGTTTGCCCAATTTGAAACGGTGAGCCCGACAATTCAAGCAATGACAACATGACTGATCCTAATTAGTATTCAAATAGGCGCCAGCCTGATGCAACTGATCTTCTGTGCGCGCTATGTCGTTCACTGCCTGCTTGCCGGCCTTGGCCAGCAGTTGTTCGGTCAGAATTTCTAGTAGCGCCACGGCGGCAGAGCTGGACGGAAAAAAAGAAGGGGTTTCGGTGGGAAATGCCAGCACGCAGTCGGCGTCCAGTGCGATTGGCGCCACAATGCTGTCGCAAATGGCGAGTATGCGGGCGCCCGACTGGCGTGCCGCCTGCACAACCCGCATGGACTCGTGGGAATAGGGGGCAAAGCCGATGATGGCGACGACGTCCCCTTTGTTTATTGCGCGGAGTTCCATATCGAGCGAACCGGCATCCCCGCGCAACATGCTGACAGATGGGCGAAATAACCGATACAGATATTGGAAGAGAAAAGCGGGCCCAAACGAGGCGCGAAAGCCCGCGATATAGACCCGCTTGGCGGCCGATAGCAAGCTGACCGCCGAGGCAAGGCGATCAGCATTCATTTCTTCGAGCAGGGTGATATTGCGGGCTTGTGTTGCGACGGCCTTGCCCAGCACATCACGTGGATTTTTGCTGCGGATTACCTTGCGGGCTTGCTCGGTATAGCGGTGCGGTACTTGCCTGAGGGACTGGGCAAAAACGCTCTTGAGTGCGTTCCAGCCTTCATAGCCCAAGGATTGCGCCAGTCGCACCAGCGTGGCGGGCTGCACGCCGGCCTGTGCGGCGACCTGGCGCATGGACGCAATCGGGATTTCCCCAGGGAAATCGATCAGATATCGTGCGCTGACCTGGAACTGCCGTGTCATGCTGGGAAAGTTTTGCTGTATAAGCACGATCAGAGCATCCAGGCTTTGGGGAGGTGTATGTTGTTCTTCTGTCATAGGAATTTAATCGGTTGATCGGCTGATATGTGAGAAAACAGCAACACCCGATAATCATAAATGCATTTTGATCTCAGGCATATTGATTTATTTGTTGTTTGGTATATGATTAAAGATCCAAATGTTGAATTATTCTGGTTGAGAAACCCATGACACACGTCTTCCATCGCAATCCTAAACAGCAGCTCGACTTTGCCATACGCGGCCAGGGTATCGAACTATTCGACCAGAACAACAAGGGCTATATCGACGCGTCTGGGGGGGCGGCGGTGTCGTGCCTGGGGCATGGCCATCCGGTCGTCATCCAGGCTATCAAAGACCAGCTTGACAAGATTGCATACGCCCATTCTTCATTCTTTACCACGCAGGCCGCCGAAGACTTGGCCGATTTCCTGACCAGTCGGGCGCCCGGCGACTTGAATCATGTTTATTTTCTGTCGGGCGGTTCCGAGGCGGTAGAAGCTGCCTTGAAACTGGCGCGTCAGTATTTTGTTGAAATCGGTCAGCCTACACGCCGCCACTTCATTGCGCGACGTCAAAGTTACCACGGCAACACGTTGGGCGCATTGGCGATAGGGGGTAATGCCTGGCGGCGGGAGCCCTTTCTGCCTTTATTGGTGCCGGCGCATCATGTTGCACCCTGCTACGCCTATCGCGATCAGTTGCCTGGCGAAACCCAGGAACAGTATGCAGAGCGCCTGGCCCAGGAACTGGAACAGAAAATACTTGAACTTGGCCCAGAGAATGTGGCGGCGTTTGTTGCTGAAACCGTGGTGGGTGCAACCGCTGGGGCGGTAGCGCCGGTCAATACCTATTTGCAACGTATTCGCCAGGTGTGTGATCGCTACGGCGTATTACTGATTCTGGACGAAGTCATGTCAGGCATGGGCCGTACCGGGCATTTGTTTGCATGTGCCGAAGATGGCGTCGCGCCCGACATCATTACCATTGCCAAAGGCTTGGGCGCTGGCTATCAGCCTATCGGGGCCATGATCGCGAGCAGCAAAATCTATGATGCGCTGTTGGCCGGCAGCGGTTTCTTCCAGCACGGCCATACTTATATGGGGCACGCCACGGCGTGCGCGGCTGCGCTGGCAGTGCAACAAGTTATCGAACAAGATCATTTGCTGGCCAATGTATTGGCGCGGGGTGAACAGTTGCGTGCGGAATTGCGTAGCGCGCTTGGCGAGCACCCTAACGTTGGCGATATACGCGGCCGGGGCCTTTTCGTTGGTGTCGAGTTTGTGCAAGACAAAGCGTCCAAGGCGACTCTGGATCCGGCTCAAAAAACTCATGCCAAGCTCAAGAAACAGGCAATGCAAAATGGCTTGCTGATGTACCCTATGGGCGGCACCATCGACGGCGTGCACGGCGACCATGTCTTGCTTGCACCTCCTTTCATTTGCACCGATGCCAATATTAGCGAAATCGTTGCACGTTTTGTCAGCACAGTAAGCCAGATATTACCGGCTTGAATTCAAGGAAGCTTTTTTACATGGCCCGTTTACCTTACGCCGATCTGGCCCATCCCGAGGTCAGTCCGCTAGTCGAGCAGATTGTCGCCGAGCGCGGCAGCGTGCTGCTGTTGTACCAAATGCTATTGCAAAGCCCGCCAGTTGCGCGTGGCTGGCTTAATCACCTGACAGGTATACGGCATAACAGCTCATTGACTGGCGATCTGCGCGAGATGGTGATCATGCGTATTGCCATTGTGAATCGTGCGCCTTACGAAGCCGACCAGCATGCGCCTATCGCACTGAAGGAAGGCATGACGCAGGCGCAACTGGATGATTTGCCCCAATGGGAGTCATCGTCTTTGTTCAGCGATAAAGAGCGTGCCGTTTTGGCGTATGCCGATGCAATGACGCGCCACGTTCAGGTGCCCGACGAGGTCTTTGCGGCGGTCAAGCCGCATTTCGAGCCCCGCCAGTTGGTTGAGCTGACTGCTACCATTGCTACCTACAATATGGTGTCACGCTTTTTGGAAGCGCTGGAAATCCATACTGCCGACGGGCATTAACGGCCCCACAGCACGTCGGGCTTGTCGGCCGCGTTATTCAATATACGAGCCAACACAAAACATAAGTCCGACAAGCGATTCAGGTATTGAATAACCGGTGCATTGACGGGTTCGCTGCGGTTCAGTGTAATGACGGCGCGTTCGGCGCGCCGGCAGATTGTGCGGGCAACATGCGCCAGTGCCGCAGGGCGCGAGCCGCCGGGCAAGATGAATTCTTGCAGTTTTCCCAGCTTGGCGTTGTGTTCTGCCAAGGCTTCTTCCAGGAACAGGACGTGGTCTTGGTTTACTGCCGTATGACCGGGGATGCACAGCTCGGCGCCCATGTCGAACAAGTCATTCTGCACCCGGCCCAGCAACATATCGATAGCGTGCGGCAGTGGTTCGGCGCGCAATACGCCGATGGTGCTATTTAATTCGTCGACATCACCCAATGCAGCAATGCGCGGCGCATCTTTGTCGACGCGGCTGCCGTCGCCCAGGCCTGTTGTACCTTGGTCGCCGGTACGGGTCGTAATCACTGAAAGGCGTATGGACATATTAAGTTTTCCTGATTATTCAGCGAGCTGCCGCATGGCATCGCCTGTGACGCGGACAATGCGCCATTCCGGCAGAATCTCGGCGCCGTGATGTTTGTAAAAATCGATGGCGTTCTGGTTCCAGTCGAGCACGGTCCATTCGAAACGTCCGCAGTCCAGTTCGATAGCTAGCCGGGCAAGGTGTTTAAGCACCATTTTTCCCAAGCCATTGCCGCGATGCGCAGGCTGGATATAGACGTCTTCCAGATACAGGCCGCGCTTGTCCAGGAAGCTGGAGTAATTGTGAAACCACATGATATAGGCAACGGGCAACCCGGGCTCGTCTTCGGTATGCCCCACCAGGCAATGGGCCGCAGGCTGGGCGCCAAAAAAACTGTTGTGCAGGCTGGCTTCGGTGGCTTTGAATATATCTGTCAGCTTTTCGAACTCAGCCATTTCGCGCATCAGGCCCAGGATGTGTGGGATGTCTTGTGCTACAGCTGTGCGCAACTGGTAGCGTTTGCTTGCGTCGGTCAAACCTTTTCCTTGGATTGGCGTTACGATAAGAACTTAACAGGAGTGTAGCTTATGGCTTTGGCTAATCAGTGGCAGTTGCGGACTATTGCAGCGGCATTGGCGTTGACGTCGTTCTATTCAACGGGAGTTGCGGCGCAAGAGGCTAGCGCGTCCGGCGAGGTGCGCCGTGTGGATGCGCAAGCAGGAAAGATAACAATCAAGCACGGCGCAATCTCAGACCTTGAATTGCCTGCCATGACGCTGGTGTATCGCATAGCGCCCGATCTGCTCAAGGATATCAAGCCGGGCGACAAGGTGAAGTTCACCGCAAAGCGCGAGCCTGGCAAATATGTGGTGACCCAAATTTCGAAGTGATTCGGGCTTGATAAAGGCCCTGGCGCTCCAGATGAGCGCCAGGGTGGTATACCGCTTTACAGTACGTAGCGGGAAAGGTCCTGGTTGCCGGCAGCCTCTTCGAGCTTGTCGTTGACATAGGCAGCATCGATGACCACGGTTTTTCCGCTGCTTGCCGAGGCGTCGAACGACAAGTCCTCGAGCAGTTTCTCCATGACCGTATAAAGGCGGCGAGCGCCGATGTTTTCGGTACGCTCGTTGACTTCGAACGCGAGCTCGGCCATGCGCTGAATGCCTTCGTCGGTAAAGTCCAGTATGACATCTTCCGTACCGAGCAAGGCGCGATACTGCTTGGTCAGCGATGCATCGGTGTCGCAAAGAATGCGCACAAAATCATCAGCGGTAAGCGAGTCGAGTTCGACGCGTATCGGAAAGCGCCCCTGCAGTTCGGGGATGAGGTCCGACGGACGCGACAAGTGGAACGCACCCGAGGCAATAAATAGGATGTGGTCGGTGCGGACTACGCCGTACTTAGTGTTGACGGTGGTGCCTTCGACCAGTGGCAGCAGGTCGCGCTGCACGCCTTGGCGCGATACGTCGCCGCCTTGGTGTTCTTGGCGGGTAGCTATCTTGTCGATTTCGTCCAGGAAGACGATGCCATTTTGTTCGGCATTGAAGATGGCCGCCGTGCGCAGATCTTCTTCGTTGACGCGGCGGCTGGCTTCTTCTTCAATCAGCAGCTTGAAGGCTTCTTTTACCGACATTTTGCGCGTTTTTTTCTTATCGCGCCCCAGGCCTGCGAACATGCCCTTAAGCTGCTCGGTCATTTCTTCCATGCCGGGAGGCGCCATGATTTCCATCTGCGGCGCTTGTTGAGCAACTTCGATATCGATCTGCAGGTCGTCAATCTTGCCTTCGCGCAGCCTTTTTCGGAAGGTCTGGCGGGCGCTGTTCTCTTCGCGCTCGGGTTCGCCCTGGGCATTACGCGGAGGCGATACCAGCACGTCCAGGATGCGGTCTTCGGCGGCGTCTTCAGCTTGTGTCCGGACACGGCGCATTTCCACGTCGCGAGTCTGTTTGACGGAAATTTCGATCAGGTCGCGGATGATCGTGTCCACGTCGCGGCCGACATAGCCGACTTCCGTGAATTTTGTGGCTTCGATTTTGATGAAGGGGGCGTTGGCCAGTTTGGCCAGGCGGCGGGCGATTTCGGTCTTGCCCACGCCGGTAGGCCCTATCATCAGGATATTTTTGGGGACGATTTCGTTGCGCAAAGGTTCGGGCACCTGCTGGCGGCGCCATCGGTTGCGCAAGGCAACGGCTACGGAGCGTTTGGCGCGATTCTGTCCGACAATATTCTTGTCGAGCTCGGAGACGATTTCTCCGGGGGTCATAGTGGTAGCTGACATAATGTTCTGTATGTTGGGTGCGAGAGCGTTGTGCCTTGCGGCGGAAGCCGCGCTTACAGCGTTTCGACGATATGGTTCTGGTTAGTGTAGATGCACAGGTCGCCAGCGATTTCCAGCGACTTCTTGACGATGTCGGCAGGGGCCATATCGGTATTGTGCAGGAGCGCAAGTGCGGCCGACTGGGCATAAGCGCCGCCAGAGCCAATGGCTGCCAAGCCATGTTCGGGTTCCAGCACGTCGCCGTTGCCGGTCAGCACAAGAGTATGTTCGCGATCGGCGACAATCAGCATGGCTTCCAGGCGGCGCAGAACGCGGTCTGTACGCCAGTCTTTCGTCAGCTCGACAGCCGAGCGCATGAGATTGCCCTGGTATTTTTCCAGCTTCGCTTCAAAACGTTCTTGGAGCGTGAAGGCATCGGCTGTGGCGCCGGCAAACCCTGCAAGAATTTTGTCGTTATACAAACGGCGTATTTTGCGCGCTGTGCCTTTGATGACGATGTTGCCCAGGGTGACCTGGCCATCGCCGCCCAAAGCGACTTGATCGCCGCGGCGAACACAAATGATGGTGGTAGCGTGAAATTGTTCCATGGATTCTTCCTTTGAATTTCTTAGCTGGGGGCAATGCCAGAAAGTTCAAGGGTAAATCCAGAGAATACGTGGCAGCTGGATCAGGCGCCCAAGCGCCCAAATCCTGCATTAAGCCACTATGCCGCCTTAATCTCCGTACAGCTTTTGGCGCATTTCGCGGCGCTCTTGGGCTTCCAGCGACAAAGTTGCCGTAGGGCGCGCCAAAAGACGGGGAACGCCGATAGGTTCACCGGTTTCTTCGCACCAGCCATAATCGCCTGAATCGATACGGGTAATGGATTGCTGCACTTTTTTCAGCAATTTACGTTCGCGGTCGCGAGTGCGCAATTCGAGGGCGTGTTCTTCCTCGATCGTGGCGCGATCGGCAGGATCGGGCACGAATTGGGTTTCGCGCAGATTTTCGGTAGTCGTGCCAGCGTTGGTCAGGATTTCCTGTTCCAGTTCCTTCAGGCGATTTCGGAAGAATGCCAGCTGGATGTCATTCATGTATTCGGCTTCCGGCATTGCCAACAGTTCTTTTTCTGTGGGCAAGTGGATTTGACTCTTTGCGGCTGCTGATTTGCTTGCCATGGTATGTCCTTTTCTTTTCATGTTGGTGCTTGAAACCACTGCGGCACTTCTGCGGCGACGGGGTTCGCTCTCAGACCAAGCATTGCTCCAGGCCCCGGGTAAAAATTTCCTGGGGAAGTTTACGGCCAATGAACACCATTTTGGTATTAGGCTTTTCACTGGATAGCCAGGGTTTTCCAGGTTCCGCACCCATCATCATGTGGACTCCCTGGAAAAGCATGCGGCGGTTGATTCCTTTTAGGTACAAGATGCCTTTATAGCGTAGTAAGTCGGGTCCGTACACCTGAACGATGCCGCCCAGGAATTCTTCGAGCCGTTCGGGATCAAAGGCCTTCTTGGAACGAAACACAAATGCGCTGATTTCGTCGTTGTGTTGCGCGTGGTGATGATCGTGGTGGTGGCCGCAGTGATCGTGGCATTCGCCATCATGGTCGTGATCGTGATCGTGGCCATGTCCGTGATCATGGGCGGCGTCGGGATGTTCGTTATCGAGGAAATCGGGGTCGATATCCAGGATGGTGTTCAGGTTGAAGCCGCTAATGTCCAGCAGCACCTTCAGGTCGGTTTCGCCAAAATTGACTGGCGTGATCGAGGCGCGCGGGTTGATGCGTATCAGGCGCGAGCGCAATGCCTGGTAGTCGACTTCGTTGACCAGATCTTTTTTCGAAATCAGGATACGGTCGGCAAAACCCACCTGCTTTTGCGCTTCTTCCTGGTCGTCCAGGGTTTGCATGCCATGTTTGGCGTCGACCACGGTGATGACAGCATCAAGCCGGTAGTAATCGGCGATTTCGTCGTCCATGAAGAAGGTCTGGCAAACAGGACCCGGGTTGGCCATGCCGGTGGTTTCGATGATGATGCGTTCGAAATTCAGTTGCCCGGCCTGACGCTTGACACGCAATTCATTGAGCGTGCGCATCAGGTCGCCACGGATCGTGCAGCAGACGCAGCCATTGCTGAGTTCGACGATTTCTTCTTCGCTGTCCTGGATAAGCAATTCGTTGTCGATGCTTTCCGGTCCGAATTCGTTTTCGATGACAGCGATCCGGCGCCCGTGGTATTCGGTAAGAATGCGCTTGAGCAGTGTGGTTTTCCCTGCTCCGAGGAAACCGGTAAGGATGGTGACCGGCACCATTTTTTCTGTACTAATAGCGGGTTTCATCGTAGGCCTCGCATGGCGCGGGTCAAATATGTATGCCGCCGGAAAAAGAGGCGGCTATATCATAAATTTCGTACCGCGCAAAAAAAACATAACGTGCGATTACATCACAGCATACGCTTTAGAGCAAATATACGGGGGGGAAACTTTACTTCTCTGTGGAATAAACGCCGTTTGGCGGGTATAGACGCCTTAGCCGTGGTGGGCGTGCGCGTGGTTGTGGGGCGGCGCAAGCAGGCTGCATTTGCCACACAAGGCCCTAAGCTCGGTTTCGTGGCCGGAAAGCATAAATCCCACATTTGCCACTTTACCGGCCAGTTGCCGGCTTAGTTCGGGATCGCTTAACTCGGCGACTGCGCCGCATTGGGTGCACACCACTAGCAAATCATGACGTTCGCCGCCGGCGTCCAGGCATGCCGTCCAGGCGTTGATGGCATCCAGCCTGTGCACCAAGCCTTCGTCGACCAGAAAATCAAGCGCGCGATAGACCGTGGGGGGCGCGGCGCCTTGCTGGTCATCGCGTATCAGTTCCAGCAACTCGTAGGCTTTCAGGCTGCGCTGTTGTACAAGCAGAATTTCCAGCACCCTGCGCCGTATGGGCGTAAGGCGTTTGCCGCGCTGTATGCATAGCGATTCGGCGGTACGTAGCGTTGCCGCAATGGCAGGCGGAGAAGTCGAATGTTTGGCTGGCATGATGCTGGACAATGTGATTCATGAGTACACGAAACGCACACGAACTGAGTGCTTCCCGGACGTGAGGCTGTGCAACAACCTTCCGTATGTTATAACATAACAGCCATATTCTTACATCTCGCCCCTTCTCTGCGGAATCATGCGCCGAATTTTTTTTGCCTCACCCCAGGAGCCGCGCGCTTACCGCGGCTCCTCCCTGTTAGCGTCATGCGTCCAGCGACTGGTCTGCATGTTGTTCGCAGTGGCGTTCCTGTGGATATTGACCGGATGGGCAATGGAATGGTGGTAATGGCACCATGACAAGTTCTGTTATCGAACTGGATCAGCTTTCCTTGGGTTGGCGGGATCGCGTGGCGGTGCGCGATGTTACGGGCGCTTTTGCCCGCGGCTCGTTGACTGCTATCGTAGGTCCGAATGGCGCCGGCAAGTCCACCCTGATCAAAGGCATCATGGGACTGGTCAGTCCTTTGCGAGGCCATATTCGCCTGGCGGGCGACTCGCGCAGCCAGATGGCCTGGCTGCCGCAGCTGGGCGAGCTCGACCGCAGCTTCCCCATCAGCACCTATGATTTGGTTGCCATGGGCGCATGGAGGCGGGTTGGTGCCTGGAAACGGTTTGATGCGGCCGAGCGCGAGCGCGTACATGCGGCACTTGATACGGTAGGGCTGGCTGATTTCGGCCCGCGCATCATAGGGACGCTCTCAGGCGGACAGTTGCAGCGCGCGCTGTTCGCACGGCTCTTGCTGCATGATGCGCACACGTTATTGCTGGATGAACCTTTTGCCGCGGTGGACCGCAATACTACCGAAGACTTGATGTTGTTGTTGCAAACCTGGCATCGCGAAGGCCGTACGGTGATCGCCGTATTGCATGATCTGGATATGGTGCGCGCATGCTTTCCGCAAGCCTTGCTGATGGCTGGGCAGGCAGTTGCCTGGGGGCCCACTGATACCGTCCTGACGCCTGAAAATCTGCATTTGGCGCGTCATCTATGCGCAGGAGACTATCTGTGACATGGATCTTGGATGGGCTATTCGGCCCCTTTATCGAATATGACTTCATGCGCCGTGCGCTGGCGGGTGCACTGGCTTTGGCCTTTGCCGCAGGCCCTCTAGGCGTGTTCCTGGTATTACGCCGCATGAGCTTGATGGGCGACGCCATGGCCCACGCCATTTTGCCAGGTGTGGCGGTGGGTTTCCTGACGGCAGGTTTGTCGTTGAGCGCCATGACGATAGGCGGCATGATTACCGGACTGGTGGTGGCGATGCTGGCTGGCGCGGTGGCGCGGCTGACCCCCCAGCGTGAAGATGCCAGCTTCGCGGCGTTTTATCTGGTTTCGCTGGGGCTGGGTGTGATGCTGGTGTCTTTGCGCGGCTCGAACATGGACTTGATTCACGTCTTGTTCGGTACGGTGCTGGGCCTGGACGATAGCTCGCTATTGCTGGTTACATCGACATCCACGATTACCTTGCTGTTGCTGGCTGCGATTTTCCGGCCTTTGGTGCTGGAGTGCCTGGACCCCTTGTTTTTACAGGGGGAAGGCAGGGCAGGTTCGTATATTCATATGGTTTTTTTGGTGCTTTTGGTGATGACTTTGGTCGCGGGCTTCCAGGTGCTCGGAACGTTGATGGTGGTGGGGATAATGATGTTGCCGGCAACGGCGGCGCGATTCTGGGCTAGATCTGTTGGCCGGCAAATGGTGCTGGCGGCCATCATAGGTAGTTTTTCGTCCTACGTCGGATTATTGTTTTCTTACTATGCCAATGTGCCGGCTTCTCCGTCTATTATTTTGTCTGCAGGGACTGTGTATTTTTTATCTGTGTTTTTTGGCCCGCAGGGTGGGTTATTGCAGGCAGTCAAGCAGGCACATGCGCGCCACCAGCGCTTATCCCAAATTTCGGAGCGACTTTGATGTTACGAGCCAATAGCATTGAGCATGCTTTTCGATTTTCCCGCCGCACCGCGCTCTCGATATTGGCTGGCGGCATATTGATCTTGGGGGTACCCGCAGGGTTCGCTGCCGACGAGCCCTTGCGTGTCGTTGCCAGTTTTTCGATTTTGGGCGATATGGTCAAGGAAATTGGCGGGGAACAAATTTCCCTGACGACTATTGTTGGTCCTAATGCCGATGCGCATTCGTTCGAGCCTACTCCCAAGGATGCCAAGGCGTTATCGCAGGCTCAGGTGCTTGTCATCAACGGGCTGGATTTTGAAGGGTGGTTGCCGCGCCTGGTGCAGGCCTCGGGTTTCAAGGGAGTGCAAGTACTTGCCTCCAAAGACGTCGCCCTACGCCATTTGACCGAAGCCGATCAGCCTAGCCATAACCATAACGACGGTGATCTCGATCACAAACATGATCACAGTCATGGTGTGGCGAAGGACGGGCATGCCCATAGTGATGTCGATCCTCACGCTTGGCAGGATCTGAGCAACGGCATGATTTATGCAAAGAATATTGCGGATGGCTTGTCGCAGGCGGACCCTAAGCGCCGAGCCTATTATCAAAGCCGTATGCAAACTTATGTTGCCCAGATGAAAAAGCTGGATGCCGAGATCAGGCAAGGGTTCGCTGAAATTCCTTTGGCCAGGCGCAAGGTGATTACCTCGCATGACGCGTTCGGCTATTTTGCCCAGGCCTACGGCATACAGTTCATTTCGGTAGTGGGCTTGTCCAGCGACGCACAGCCGTCGGCCAAGGATGTCGCGGCCATCATCAGCCTTGCAAAAAAAGAGCGTATTTCAGGGGTGTTTATTGAGAACACCACGAACTCGAAGCTGGCCAAGCAAATTGCCCGGGAAACTGGCGCTCAAGTGGTTGGGACTTTATATTCCGATGCGCTTGCGCCGGCGGACCAGCCTGCGGCGACCTATTTAGGCATGTTCAGCTGGAACGCGGGGCGGTTGATTTACTTGATGAAACCAAGTAATTAGCGCCGGCGTTGGCATATCAAGGTTTGCGGTTGGCGCGGGGATGAGCTTGATCGTACGCTTGCGCCAGGTGCTGAAAATCAAGGCGCGTATAAATTTGCGTGGTGCTAATGTTGGCATGGCCCAGCAGCTCCTGGACTGCGCGCAAATCTTGCGCCGATTGCAGCATATGGCTGGCAAAACTATGGCGCAGACTGTGCGGGTGCACATGAACCGGTAGCCCGACAAGGATAGCCAGCTTATCCAGTTGCGACTGAACAATACGTGGGCTGATACGCTTGCCCCGTACGCCAAGGAAAAGTGCCGACGTCGTATCCGTGTCTTGCTGGCCTGAGAGCATTTGATGCCGCAGCGCCAGCCAACGTTCTATTGCGACTATCGCTTTGCCGCCCAACGGCACGCTGCGCGTCTTGTTTCCCTTGCCTTTGACGATCGCTTCTTGCTCTGCAAGCTGGATCCAGCTTTGGGATTCGTATTGCCCCTGACGGGTATAGCGCCAGTCCAGGCTGACGAGTTCTGCCAGGCGCAAACCGCTGGAATACAGGACTTCAAACATGGCCTGGTCGCGGCAATCCGCCGCGCTCGCCGGTTCAGGCAAGCCGGGCCGATCAAGCAGAACCTGGGTTTGTTCAACCGACAAGGCCTTGGGCAGACCGCGTGGCGCTTTCGGTGCGCGCACACCTGCGACCGGATTGCTATCCATGTCGGCAAGCGGAGCGCGCCATTGGAAAAAGCCCCGCCAGGCTGCAAGCGCCCGCGCCAAGCTGCGAGGTTTGAGGCCCTGGCTGTGCAGGCGCGCGATAGCGTGGCGGATATGGCTTTCAGTAATGCTTTCCAGTGCCGTGTCGGGATGGCATTGAACCAGGTGTCGCAAGTCTTGCCGATAAGCCGCCAGCGTATGTGGCGAGTAACGGCGGTTGGCCTGCAAATGCCGCAGCCACTGTTCCATGGGTGAAGGCAAGGCGTGCATGGCTACCGCCTAAGCGCGCTCTTGAGTGGCTGGATCCTGCAAGCGCAGCAGACTGGCGCTGGCTAACTCATTAATCGTGTCCAAAAAGGCGGTGCCCATGTCGTGGGTGAATCGTTCAGCATCGTCCGAGCCGAGCACAAGCAGGCCGATGGGTTCGATGTGGCCTGTAGGCCGCAAGGAAATGATGGCCAACGACGCTGGCGGCGTGCCCAGCCATCCCGCCGCTTCCTGGTCATTCAGCGGCCCGCAATAAGGCTTGGTCAGGTCGCGTGCAAAGCTGCGGATGGAATCGGTCACATCTTGGGTGAATTCGCTATCGCCCAGCTTGGGCAGGTTCCAGACCCGTAGCGCAATCGTGGGAAGGTCGAACAAGTCGCCCAGGCTGCGTATGATATGGGCAGGAATCTGCTTGGCATCATCTTCGGCCAACATGCGGCAGCACCACTGGTTAATAGTGTCGCTGATTTTTTCATTGCCATTGGCGTTGTGAACCAAGCCGGAAAGTTTCCATTCCAAGTCCTTGGTGCGGGCGCGCAAAGTCATGATTTGTCGCTCTCCCAGCGAGATGGCGCGGCTTTCGTTAGGATGGGGCACGCGCAAATTGGAGAACAGTTCGGCATGCTCCTGGAAAAAGCCAGGGTGTTCTTTCAGAAAATGCGCGACATCGTCGGGAGAAAAGCTGCTTGTGGTCATTAGAGTAGGGAATCCTTGGTATTGGACGAGTCAGTCAAAGCGTCGATATCGACTTGTCCGGTGAAGACAGTAACGGCCGGCCCGCTCATGTGCAGGACGTTGTTGTTCCATGCCACCGTAAGCAGGCCGCCGCGTGTATGCACGCGCACGGGGCTATCGAGCAGGCCGCGCCGGATGCCGGCAACGACGGCCGCGCATGCCCCAGTGCCGCAGGCCAAAGTTTCGCCAGCGCCCCTTTCGTAAACCCGCAGCTTGATGGTGTGGCGGTCAATAACCTGCATGAAGCCGGCATTGACGCGCTGCGCGAACCGCGGATGCGATTCAATCAGCGGGCCGGTTTCGGCAACGGCTGCAGTACTGACATCGGGAACGACTTGCACCGCATGAGGGTTGGAAATGGCGACGAGAGACAACACGGCATCATTGTGGCCGTCCAGCGGCAGGGTCCAAAGCGTATCGTCGCTGCAGGGTGCCGATTGCAGCCCTTGCGTGTCGAAAGCGACGGCTTGAGGCTCGAATCGGGTGCTGCCCATTTCGACTGAGATCTCGCCAGAGTCCAGGCGGGTCAGGGTGATGAGGCCAGTACAGATTTCGGCGCGCAGGGGAGTGCGCCGGGATAATCCCTGTTCATACACAAATTGCATGAAGCAGCGGGCGCCATTGCCGCAGTGCTCGACTTCGCTGCCATCGGCGTTGAAAATCCGATAGCGGAAATCGGCTTCGGGGTGCAATGGGGTTTCGACCAGCAGTATCTGGTCGGCGCCTATGCCGAAGTGTCGGTCGGCCAATGCACGCGCGCGTTCGGGCGTCATGTCGATAGCTTGTCGCACGCCGTCGAGGACAACGAAATCGTTGCCGGCGCCATGCATTTTTGCGAAGTTCCAGGTCATGAGGGCAATTATCCCGGATTACGGCGGGTTTGTCCGCAGTTTGATCCGCATGTTTGCGTCTTTGAGTTTACTTTGTCCCTAGTCCGTATGTTAGATTCTTCGCGTTTGTATATTTTCCTAGTGCGCATGTCAGGGTCTTAGCGTCATTGTTTCTTTCTTGATACGCGGGCCAGGTCCTGGGAGGGGATGTTTTGCTCCTCGTTGACGGTTCGGCGCCCTGCGGCGCCGAACATCGCTTTGCCTCGTTCGTCCACCCCGTCCGGGGTTCCCTTCACTTCCGGCTCGCTCGCCCCCTACGCCGGGCGCCCCGAAAGTCGCTGCAACATCCCCTCCCAGGACCTGTCCCGCTGTGTCATGGAAGATTGAAACATCGCTGAGACGGGCAGCGTGCTTGGCATCTTTGCGTGAGGCTGGCGATTGGCGGCAGGTGACAGGTGAGCGAACAGGCGCAATCATCGCAACGACCGTCGCTTATACCTGGCCCAATGTCCGGAGTGCC